>DQAA01000160.1 GCA_003523465.1 Pseudomonas sp. | reverse complement strand
GCAGCGAGCCGCCAACCGCACGCACCGTGCGTCGGGCCAGGGCCTCGCTCCAGGGCAGGCCGAGGCGACGCTGGTCTTCGCGGGACAGCTCGCCGTTCATGTAGCGCTCGATATAGGCGCGGTCATGGGCCAGGGCGAGGATGTCGTTGGGGCAGATTTCGGGGCGATGCAGCTCGGCGTCCGTGGTCAGGCCGCTGGCGATCAGGTGATCGTGCAGCAGGCGGAACTTGTCCATGGGAAAGCGGTGGCCTTCGGGGAATTCCGGGCTGTAGTCATCGTGGTAAACAAGGGGCAGGCGCATGGCGGGTCCGGCGGTGGGCACCGGGGGATGTTGCCCGATGATGGCAAGGCATAGCCAGCATTGCCTGCCTACGCTGTAGACTGCGAGGCCATGGACCCTGGAGCCATCGATGACGCCGATACTCGAGCTGGAAAGCGCACGCCTGGTGCTGCGCCAATGGCAGGACGAAGACCTCACCGAGTTCGCCGCGCTGTGCGCCGATCCGCAGGTGATGCGCTACTTTCCCGCACCGCTGAGCCGGCTGGAGAGCGCCGCGCTGATCGGTCGGGTTCGCGGCCATTTCGCCGAATACGGCTACGGCCTGTGGGCCCTGGAACGCAAGGACACTGGCGCCTTCATCGGCATGACCGGCCTGCTCAACGTCGGTTTCGATGCCGATTTCACCCCGGCGGTGGAAATCGGCTGGCGCCTGGCCCGCCGCCATTGGGGCCTGGGCTTCGCCAGCGAAGCGGCCTGGACTTCCCTGCGCTGCGGCTTTGCCCAGCTGGGCTTGCAGGAAGTGGTGTCCTTCACCACCCGCGACAACCTCGCCTCGCAGAAAGTGATGCAGGCCATCGGCATGCAGGCCGACCCCGCCGGCGACTTCGAACACCCGAAACTGGAACCCGGCCACCCGCTGCGCCCCCATGTGCTGTACCGGATCAACCGTGCCCAGTGGCAGTCCACCCTGCGTGGCTGAATCAGCGAACATACGGGCCAGGAATGACAAACCCTGTATCATTTGCCGCCTGGGCCTTGCTTTGGAGAATCTCGAATGAGCCATGTGTTGGACGATCTGGTCGATCTGTTGAGTCTGGAAGCGATCGAGGAAAACCTCTTCCGCGGCCGTAGCCAGGATCTTGGCTTCCGCCAGCTCTACGGTGGCCAGGTGCTCGGCCAGTCGCTGTCGGCGGCGAGCCAGACGGTCGAGGAGGCGCGCCATGTGCACTCCCTGCATGGCTACTTCCTGCGTCCTGGCGACGCGACCATGCCGGTGGTCTACTCGGTCGACCGCGTGCGCGATGGCGGCAGCTTCAGCACCCGCCGGGTCACGGCGATCCAGAAGGGCCACCCGATCTTCACCTGCAGCGCCTCGTTCCAGTACGACGAGGAGGGTTTCGAGCACCAGGGCCAGATGCCCGACGTGGTCGGCCCGGAAAACCTGCCGTCGGAAGTCGAGCTGGCGCAGTCCATGGCCGACAAGCTGCCGGAGCATATCCGCGACAAGCTGCTGTGCGCCAAGCCCATCGAGGTGCGCCCGGTCACTGAAAAAGACCCCTTCAACCCCAAGCCCGGTGATCCGGTGAAGTACGCCTGGTTCCGTGCCGACGGCAACCTGCCGGACTCCCAGGCGCTGCATAAATACATGCTTGCCTACGCCTCCGACTTCGGCCTGCTGACCACCTCGCTGATGCCCCACGGCAAATCGGTGTGGCACAAGGACATGCAGCTCGCCAGCCTCGACCACGCCCTGTGGTTCCACGGCAACCTGCGTGCCGATGAGTGGCTGCTGTATGCGATGGACAGCCCGTGGGCCGGCAATGCCCGCGGTTTCTCCCGCGGCAGCATCTTCAACCGGGCCGGGCAACTGGTGGCGTCGTCCTGCCAGGAAGGCCTGATCCGTCACCGCAAGGACTGGGCATGAGCCTCAAGGACATTCGCCACTGGGTGTTCGACATGGACGGCACCCTCACCGTGGCGGTGCATGACTTTGCCGCAATCCGCGTGGCGCTGGGCATTCCCCCTGAAGACGACATCCTCACTCACCTTGCTGCCTTGCCCGCTGAAGAAGCCCAGGCCAAGCACGCNNCCTGGCTGCTGGAGCACGAGCGCGACCTGGCGATCGCCTCGAAGCCTGCCGAGGGCGCGGTGGAGCTGGTGCGGGAACTGGCCGGGCGCGGCTATCAGCTGGGCATCCTGACCCGCAATGCGCGGGAACTGGCCCATGTGACGCTGGAAGCCATCGGCGTGGCGGACTGCTTCCCCGTGGACAGCGTGCTGGGGCGTGATGAAGCACCGCCCAAGCCGCATCCGGGTGGACTGCTGAAGCTGGCGCAAGCCTGGGACGTGCAGCCGGCGGAGATGGTTATGGTCGGTGACTATCGCTTTGACCTGGACTGCGGCCGGGCGGCGGGGACGCGGACGGTGCTGGTGAATCTGCCGGATAACCCGTGGCCGGAGCTGACCGACTGGCATGCGGCGGATTGCCGGGCCCTGAAGGAATTGCTCGGCTCGTGATGCCGGCTGGCACTGCCTTGTAGGAGCGTGGCTCGCCCGC
>DQAA01000562.1:209-2898 GCA_003523465.1 Pseudomonas sp. | reverse complement strand
GGGTCTGTGCCCGGGCCGGCGTGCGTTTCGTCTCGCCGCTGCTGCCGGCGGCGCAGTTCATGAGCGCCATCGCCGGTGCCCGGCTGGTGCTCAGCGAAGCCATGCACGGCGCGATTCTCGCCGATATCGTCCGGGTACCCTGGCAAGGCTTCAGTTTCGGCGGGCAGTTCAACCCGGACAAATGGCTGGACTGGGCGGAAATGTTCGATATCGATCTGAAGATCCGCCAATTGCCGGGCTTCTACGACCCGTCCCGTTTCAGCGAAGAGCGTCCGTTGCGCTACCACCTGGGCAAGGTGCTCAAGGTGCATCTGAGCCGCGTCGGTCTGGGCCGCGGAAAGTGGCAACGCATGACCCTGCCGTCATTCCAGGTCGCCAGGGCCGAGGCTGCCCTGACCCGGCAACTGGGCGAGATGGCGGACCTGCCGGGCATGCTCAGCAGCGAGGCCCACCTGCGCATGCGCGTGGACCAGCTCTACCAGCGGGTCGATGAATTGCGCGGGGAATTGCAGGCTCCGGCGGGAAAACGCCTGCTGGGGGATGGCCTGGCGTTTCTCGCCAACCACTGAAAGGAGAAAACCTGCCTCGTTGACGGAATTTTCACTGTCGCGCGAATAGCTTGAGCCACCCGCTATTTCCGCGACAGTCCAAGGTTCGACGAGGTACCCGTGTCCGCCACTCCCGCCCCTGTTTCGAGAACGCCCCTGACGTGGTCCGGCCTGCTCTGGCCGCTGCTGTTCTTCTGGTATTTCTCGGGCGTCACCCAGGCCCTGCTGTTCTTCAGCGGCACCACCGGTTTCGCCGGTTTTCGCGATGCCTTGTTCCTCAGCAGCCTGTGGCTGGTGCCGCTGCTGCTCATGCCACGCTTCAGCCGCAGCACCGCCGCCGTGATCGGCGTGCTGCTGTGGGCGGCATCCCTGGTCGGCCTGACCTACTTCGGGATCTATCGCCAGGAGTTCTCGCAGAGCGTGATCTTCGTCATGTTCGAATCGAACACCACGGAAGCCGGCGAATACTTCAGCCAGTACTTCACTATCTGGCTGGCCGTCGCCCTGCTCCTTTACACCCTGGTCGCGGTGTTCCTGTGGAAGCGCATTCGCCCCTTCAGGCTGCCGCTCAAGACCCGCCTGCCGCTGGTGGCCCTGCTGTTGCTGGCCAACCTGGTCTACCCGTTCTACAAGCAGATGGTCACCCAGGAGCGCAACTTCGCCGATGCCCTGGAGAAGGTCGAGCAACGCATGGAGCCCGCCGTGCCGTGGCAGTTGCTGGTCGGCTACCGGCAATACCGCCAGCAACTGGACAACATGCAGGCGCTGCTGGAACAGAACGCCGCCCTGCCGCCCTTGCAGAACCTGCGTGACAGCAGCGGCGACAAACCGCGCACCCTGGTGCTGGTGCTGGGCGAGTCGACCACCCGCCAGCATATGCACCTGTACGGTTATAACCGCGACACCACGCCCAACCTGGATGCCCTGGCCGCATCCGACAAGGGCCTTACCGTGTTCAACAACGTGGTCTCGCCGCGCCCTTACACCATCGAGGTCATGCAGCAGATCCTGACCTTCGGCGACGAGCAGAACCCCGATCGCTTCCTCACCGATCCGTCGGTGATCAACCTGATGAAACAGGCGGGCTACAAGACCTTCTGGATCACCAACCAGCAGACCATGACCAAGCGCAACACCATGCTCACCACCTTCTCGCAGCAGACGGACGAGCCGGTCTACCTCAACAACCAGCGCAGCCAGAACGCCAGCCAGTACGACGACGTGGTGTTCGCCCCGTTCGAAAAGGCCCTGCAGGACCCGGCGCCGAACAAGTTCATCATCATCCACCTGCTCGGCACCCATATGGACTACCGCTACCGGTACCCGCCGCAGTACGAGAAGTTCACCGACCGCCAGGGCGTGGCAGGTGCCCTTTCGAGCAGCCAGGTGGAGACCTACAACCATTACGACAACGCCGTGCTGTACAACGACTTCGTGGTCTCCGACCTGATCAAGCGCTACTCGGCCAGCACCCCCAACGGCTTCTTGCTGTACCTCTCCGACCACGGTGAGGACGTCTACAGCTCGGCCGGCCACGACCGCCTTGGCCGCAACGAAGCGGACCCGACCCGGCCGATGTACACCATCCCGTTCATGCTCTGGACCTCACCCAGCTGGCAGGCCGCCCACCCGCGCGACCTCCAGGCCATGGCCAGCCGCGCCTACAGCAGTTCACACCTGATCCACACCCTGTCGGACCTCGCCGGGCTCAGCTACGACCACTTCGAACCGGCGAAAAGCCTGGTCAGCGCCCAGTTCCAGCGCGCTCCACGGTGGATTGGCGACCCGTATCGCAAGGATGGCCTGCGCGAGTTCGACCTGTTGCCGGCGGACGGCATGAGCCGGGGCCAGGAGACGGTTGGGAACCCTTGATGTCCCAGGCGGCGCGCGTCTCGCAGGAGCCGCACCGGGTCACGGATTCGCCGGTAATCTCACCCTCACCCCGAAGCCGCCGCCAACCCGGTTGAAGCATTCCAGAACCCCGCCCAACTGCGTCACCACCAGCGCCACGATCGCCAGCCCCAACCCCGCCCCTGCGGGGTTGTTGGCGCTGTAGAAACGATCGCTCAGCCGCTCCAGCTGCTGCGCCTCGACACCGGGGCCCTGGTCCAGCACCTGCAACTCCAGCTCCGCGTCGCGCT
>DQAA01000562.1:0-188 GCA_003523465.1 Pseudomonas sp. | reverse complement strand
TCAACATCACCATGATCGCGGTCGGGTCGGCGTACAGGTGGCACTCACCCTGTTCATCCAGCACCAGCTCCACCTGCCGACGCAGGGCCAGGGGCGTGAGCTGGGCCAGTTCTTCCCGCGCCAACGCATCCAGGCGCACGCGCTGGCGGTGCTGGGTCAGGGGTTCGAGGCGGGCCAGGGTCAACAGC
>DQAA01000292.1 GCA_003523465.1 Pseudomonas sp. | reverse complement strand
GAAGCCTGGAGCCGCGGCCTGCTGCTGGCCGAAGACATGCCCCTGGGACGCTTCATCGAGGAACTGGGCAGCTACCGCCGCGGCCACATCGGCCTCGACCCGGCGCTGAGCGAGCTGCGGGTGATGGGCAGCTTCCCGCTCAACGACACCGACCTGGTCCTGGCGCAACTCCAGGATGCCTTGCCGATCAAGGTCCAGCGCCGCTTCGACTGGTGGGTGACGTTGGTCCCGCGATAAAAACACGACTCTTTTTCATCCAGGCGTTCCGGTTTTCGATCCTGCTTCGGATTAACAGGTAACACCTCCTGTTCACCGAACGCCAAGGACCTCGAATGCCACACCGCCCCAGCACCCACCGTCCCCTGTTTCTGGCCATCGCCCTGAGCCTGGGCACTCTCGTCCAGGTAAGCGTGCAGCCTGCCGTCGCCAGCGAAGCCCAGCGCCAGAGCTTCGATATTCCCGCAGGGCCCCTGGCCCGCCAGCTCAACCAGCTCGCCGCGCAAACCGGCCTGCTGCTGGCCGCCGACGCCGAGTTGACCCGCGACCGCCAGAGCCAGGCGGTGCAGGGCAGCTACAGCGCCGAAGAGGCCCTTGACCGCATGCTCGCCGGCAGCGGCCTGATGGCCGAGCGCAAGGACGGTCGCTACCAGCTGGTGGTGATCCCGCAACAACAGGATGGCGTCCTGGAGCTGGGCGCAACCACCATCATGGGCCAGGGCATGGGCCAGGCCACCGAGAACACCGGCAGCTACACCCCGGGCCTGGTCAGTGCGGGCTCGAAGACCCCGACCTCGCTCAAGGAAACCCCGCAATCGGTCTCGGTCATCACCCGCCAGTACATGGACGACCGGCAGGTCGCCGATATCAACGACGCCATGAAAGCGGTGCCCGGCGTCACTGCGCAGAGCAACACCTACCGGATCCAGGACTTCTACTCCCGCGGCTTCGCGATCCAGAACATCCAGCTCGACGGCGCCGCACCGATGGCCCTGGGGACCACTGCCGGTTCGTTTTACTCTTCGAACATCTACGACATGGCCGAGTTCGACCATGTCGAGGTGCTGCGTGGCAGCTCGGCGCTGTTCGGCGGTACCGGTGATCCCGGCGGCATCATCAACCTGGTGCGCAAGCGCCCGCTGGATTACTACCAGCTCAAGTTCAGCGCCTCTGCCGGCAGTTGGGACAACTACCGCAGCGAACTGGATGTCACCGGGCCCATGGGCTTCGACGGCAAGCTGCGCGGGCGCATGGTGGTCGCCTACCAGGACCGCCAGTACTTCGTGGACAACCGCGCCACCGACAAGCCGCTGATCTATGGCGTGATGGAAGCGGACCTCAGCGACTCGACCCTCCTTACCGCCGGCCTGCGCTACAACAAGGTCCACGAAACCGGCACCGCCTCGGCCCTGCCGCGCTACCTGGACGGCAGCGACCTGGGCCTGGCGCGGCACACCGGGCTGTCCACGACCTGGGCCTACGCCGACGGTTATTCCCGCGAATACTTCGCCAAGCTCGACCAGCGCCTGAACGATGACTGGAAGCTCAACCTGTCGTACACCAACATCTACGACACCATCGACACCAACAACGCGACCACCATCGGCGGAGTCAATCCGGTGGATGGCAGCAGCGTGACCCGCTACGGCACCTACGTCACCCAGTGGAGCGAGCAGCACCTGTGGGACGCCAACGTGTCCGGTGACTTCAGCCTGTTCGGCCTTGACCACAAGCTGGTGGTCGGCGGTGACTATCAGGAAATCGAAAGCCGCTGGCAGGGCACCCCGCGCTTCGCCACGGCCGGCGGCGCGGTGGATGTCTTCGATCCGTCGTCCACGCCCTGGGATTCCGCCGGTGCCCGCCCGGCCTTCACCCGCGACTACAGCCCCAACAGCCAGACCCAGTACGGCCTCTACACCAGCCTGCGCCTGCAGCTGGCCGAGCCGCTGCACCTGGTCCTCGGGGCACGGGTGCAGCGCTACAAGTTCGACCTGACCTACAAGACCCTGGCCAATGGCGCCTGGAATACCCAGTCGCGGATCGACATGCGCGAGCCGACCAGGACCACGCCATTCGGCGGCCTGGTCTACGACCTGACCGATGAATGGGCGGCCTACGCCAGCTACGCGGAAATCTACAAGCCGCAGCAGAACTACCTCGCCGGCCCGAGCGGCAGCGGCAGCACCCTCGACCCGATGACCGGCAAGACCTGGGAAACCGGGCTCAAGGGCGAGTTGTTCGGCGGCGCGGTGAATACCAGCCTGGCGCTGTACTACACCACCCGTAAAGACCAGGCCGTGCAGGATCCGGCCTACCCGCTCAGTTCCGTGCTGTTCGGCGGCAACTGCTGCTACCTCAATGGCGGCAAGGCGATCAGCAAGGGTGTCGACCTGGAAGTGTCCGGCGAGGTGCTGCCGGACTGGATGCTGATGGCCAGCTACACCCTCAACCTCAACGAAAACCGCAGCGGCGGCGCCCTGAGCACCATCACGCCCAAGCACATGGCCAAGCTGTTCAGCACCTACCGGCTGCCGGGGGACTGGTCGAAGTTCAAGGTTGGCGGCGGCGTCGACATCCAGAGCGCGACCAGGGTCAGCGGCACTGCGGCCACCTTCGACAGCAGCGGCGCGGTGGTGCGTGACAGCGTGCCGTTCAGCTATGAGCAGAGCGGTTATGCGGTATGGAACGCGCTGGTGGAGTACCAGGTGGATGATCACTGGAACGTCGCGTTGAACGGCAACAACCTGTTCNNCTGTTCGACAAGAAGTACTACCAGACGGTGGGCACTTCGACCTACGGCAACGTCTATGGTGATCCGCGCAACTTCATGGTCACCGTGCGCGCGACGTACTGAGGCCTTGCCTGAATGCCTTTGCTGGAGCGTTGTGCTTGAGCCAATCAATCTGAACACCTGTACTGCCACCCCTGTCCCAGCCTTTACCGACCCGAACGTAAAGGAGGCAGCACATGTCCAGCACCGTAGGCGACTTTCTGGTGGAACGGCTCAGCCAATGGGGCGTCAAGCGCATCTTTGGCTACCCCGGCGACGGCATCAACGGCGTGTTCGGTGCCTTGCGCCGCTCCGGCAAGATCGAGTTCGTCCAGTGCCGGCATGAGGAAATGGCCGCCTTCATGGCCAGTGCNNGAGCTGGGGGTGTGCATCGCCACCTCCGGCCCCGGCGCTTCGCACCTGATCACCGGCCTCTACGATGCGCGCATGGACCATATGCCGGTCCTCGCCATCTGCGGCCAGCAGGCGCGCACCGCCCTGGGCGGGCATTACCAGCAGGAAGTGGACCTGGTGTCGATGTTCAAGGACGTCGCTGGCGCCTTCGTCCAGCAGGCCTCGGCGCCGTCCCAGGTGCGCCATCTGCTCGACCGCGCGGTGCATACCGCCGTGGG
>DQAA01000293.1 GCA_003523465.1 Pseudomonas sp. | reverse complement strand
CAACATCCGGGGCGCAGCTCAAATTCCTGTGGGAGCCGGCGTTGCCGGCGATGAGGCCCTCAAGACAAACAAAAACGCCCCGGAACCTCTCGGCTCCGGGGCGTTTTCGACAAGCCAGCTGCACTCAGTGGATGTAGGTCATCAGCACTTCGGCAGGCGAGCGGGTATCCACCGACATCATCACGCTCAGCGCGGTGATGGTGAGGATGGAGAAGGCAAACACCTTGCGCGCCCAGACACGGTCATCAGCCACCTTGTTGCCACCCCAGGCCATGTACAGCCAGTACAGGCCCATGGCTGCCGCGACAGCCAGGTAGCCCAGGCCGGCGTAACCGCCGACGGTGAGCATCAGGGTCGCGATGAGGAAAGCAACGATGTACCAGAGGATCTGCTTCTTCGCGGCTTGCACGCCGCGGGCGACCGGCAGGACCGGGATCGACGCGGCGCGATAGTCGTTGAAGCGGAAGATCGCGATCGCGTACGAGTGCGGCATCTGCCACAGGCTGAACATCACCAGCAGGGTCAGCGCAGCCAGGTCGAAGGTACCGCTCACGGCGCAGTAGCCGATCACCGGAGGCATGGCACCGGACAGGCTGCCAACCAGGGTGCCGTGCACCGATTTGCGCTTCAGGTACAGGCTGTAGAAGCCGACGTAGATGATGAAGCCGATCAAGCCGAACAAGGCCGCCAGGGCGTTGGCCTTGAAGAACAGCAGCCCCAGGCCGGCCACCCCGAGCAGGGTGGCGTAGGCCAGGGCAACCGGCGACGAGATCGCGCCTTGCACCATCGCGCGGTTCTTGGTGCGCTCCATCTTGATATCGATGTCGCGGTCGATCCAGTTGTTGAAGACACAACCGGAGGCGACCACCAGCGAGGTACCGATCACCGTGGCGAGGAACAGCAAGAAGTCGACATGCCCTGCCGCGGCGAGGAAGAAACCGCCCGCCACGGACAACACGTTACCGAAGATGATTCCCGGTTTGGTGATCTGGATAAAGTGCTTCAGGGACATGCCGTGTTACCTCACTTCGCCATCATGCTGGTGTGGATGCTGAACATGATCCACAGCGACAGACCGACCAGCAGTGCAATTACCAATGCAGTGAACAGGAACGACGTCACGCTGGAGCGTGCCGCTTTCGAGCTGTCCAGGTGCAGGAAGTAGTACAGGTGCACCACGATCTGGATCACTGCGAAGGCGACGATGATCAGCAGGGTCATGTCTTTCGGCAGGGTCGGGTACATCACCAGGCCGAATGGAATGACGGTCAGGATCACCGACAGGATGAAGCCGATGGCGTACGACTTGACGCTGCCGTGGTTGGCTTCGTCGTGGCCGTGGCTGTTGTGTGCGTTAGCCATTTACAGAACCCCCATCAGGTACACGACGGTGAACACGCAGATCCAGACCACGTCCAGGAAGTGCCAGAACAGGCTCAGGCAGCTCATGCGGGTCTTGTGGGTGTTGGTGATACCGTCCTTGTTGATCTGGTACATCATGATCGCCATCCAGATCAGACCTGCGGTCACGTGCAGACCGTGGGTACCGACCAGGGCGAAAAAGCCCGACAGGAAGCCGCTGCGGGTAGGACCGAAGCCTTCGCTGATCAGCAGGTGGAACTCGTTGACTTCCATGCCGATGAAGCCGGCGCCCAGCAGCCAGGTGACTGCCAGCCAGCCCAGCACGCCGCCCTTGTTGCCCTTGTACATCTGCAGCATCGCGAAGCCGAAGGTGATACTGGAGAACAGCAGCAGCGCGGTTTCGACCAGTACGTAGTTCAGTTCGAAGATGTCATGACCCGACGGGCCGCCGGCAAAGTTGCCGGACAGCACCGCGTAGGTCGCGAAGATCGACGCAAACAGGATGCAGTCGGTCATCAGGTACAGCCAGAAACCGAAGACGGTCATCTCGCTGGAGTCGTGGTGGTGATCGTCATGCCCATGGTCGTGACCATGAGCATCTGCGTTGATTACATGACTGGACATTGATTAAACCCGCTCAAACGATTCGACACGTGCACCAGCAGGCGCACCGGTGGCCAGACCCAGGTTCTTCATGCGCTCACCTTCGATGCGCGCCACTTCCTCGGCCGGAACCATGTAGCCCTGGTCGTCACGGGCAGCGTGGCGAACGAAGACTGCAACGGTAGCGAACAGGCTGACGCCGACCAGCCACCAGATGTGCCAGATGAAGGCGAAACCGAAGATGGTCAGGAACAGGCCCATGAACACACCGGTGGAGGTGTTGTTCGGCATGTGGATCGCTTCGTACTTGGCCGGAACCTTGTACGCAACGCCCGCTTCCTTGGCTTCGTGCCAGGCGTCCAGGCCGACTTTCTCAGGCATGGTGGCGAAGTTGTAGAACGCAGGTGGCGACGAGGTCGACCATTCCAGGGTACGGCCGCCCCATGGGTCGCCGGTGACGTCCATGTTGTCCTTGCGGTCGCGGATCGACACGTACAGCTGGATCAGCTGGCAAGCGATACCGAACAGGATCAGCACGGCGCCGACAACGGCTACGTACAGGTACGGTTCCCAGGCAGGGTTGTCCGAGTGGTTCAGACGACGGGTCATACCCATGAAGCCCAGGGCGTACAGCGGCATGAAGGCCACGTAGAAGCCGGAGATCCAGAACCAGAAGGCAGCTTTGCCCCACTTCTCGTTCAGGGTGAAACCGAAGGCTTTCGGGAACCAGAAGGCGAAGCCCGCGATGTAGCCGAATACCGCACCGCCGATGATCACGTTGTGGAAGTGCGCGATCACGAACAGGCTGTTGTGCAGAACGAAGTCAGCACCTGGAACGGCCAGCAGAACGCCGGTCATGCCACCGATGGAGAAGGTGACCATGAAGCCCAGGGTCCAGAGGACTGGCGCGGTGAAGCGCAGACGGCCCTGGTAGATGGTGAACAGCCAGTTGAACAGTTTTACCCCGGTCGGGATCGAAATCAGCATCGTTGCCAGACCGAAGAAGGTGTTGACGCTGGCGCCAGAACCCATGGTGAAGAAGTGGTGCAGCCAAACCGCAAAGCCCAGTACCGCGATCGCGCCCGATGCGTAGATCATCGAGTGGTGACCGAACAGGCGCTTGCCGGTGAAGGTCGAGGTGACTTCCGAGAACACGCCGAAGGCCGGCAGGATCAGGATGTATACCTCGGGGTGACCCCAGGCCCAGAACAGGTTGACGTACATCATCGGGTTCCCACCAAGCTCGTTGGTGAAGATGTGGAAGTCCAGATAACGGTCAACGGTGAGCAGAGCCAGTGCAGCGGTCAGGATCGGGAACGAAGCCACGATCAGGACGTTCGCCCAGGTGCAGGTCCAGGTGAAGATCGGCATGTCCATCAGTTTCATGCCAGGGGCGCGCATTTTCAGCACGGTCACCAGGAAGTTCACACCTGTCAGCGTTGTACCCAGACCCGACAACTGGAGCGCCCAGATGTAGTAGTCAACCCCGACACCAGGGCTGTACTGGATACCCGACAGCGGCGGGTACGCAACCCAGCCGGTCTTGGCGAATTCGCCGACGCCCAGGGAGATGTTGACCAGCGCAACGCCGGACACCAGCAGCCAGAAGCTCAGGGAGTTCAGGAACGGGAAGGCCACGTCACGGGCGCCGATCTGCAGCGGCAGCGCCAGGTTCATCAGGCCGGTGAAGAATGGCATCGCCATGAAGATGATCATGATCACACCGTGGGCGGTGAAGATCTGGTCATAGTGCTCAGGCGGCAGGTAGCCCTCGGCGCCACCGGTGGCGGCCGCGAGCTGGGTACGCATCATGATCGCGTCGGCGAAGCCGCGGATCAGCATCAGCATGGCGACGATGATGTACATCACGCCGATCTTCTTGTGGTCGACCGAGGTCAGCCACTCGGACCAGAGGTAGGTCCACTTCTTGAAATAGGTGATTGCCGCGAACAGCGCGATACCGCCGAGCGCGATCATGGCAAGCGTCACCATGACTATCGGCTCGTGGTACGGGACCGCGTCCAGACTTAATTTACCGAACATCTCTTACTCCTCTGCCCCAGCAGCTGAATGCATACTCACGTCCATCCCTTCGGTACCTTTGTCGGCCTTCGCTTCTTTGTGCTCGGCTTTCTCGTGTACTACCGGCTTGCCGCGGTTCATGCCTTCGTACTTGTCGACGATGGTCTGGAACTGGTCGGCCGATGCCACGCCATACAGCGCGACCGGGTTGTTTTCGCTCGCTTTGGCCAACGCCTCGTACTCAGCCTTGTCCAGCTGCTTCGGCGATTGCTTGACTTCGTTCACCCACGCCTCGAAATCGGCCTGGGAGGTGGCGACTGCCTTGAACTTCATACCGGTGAAGCCGGCACCGCTGTAGTTCGCCGAGATACCGTCGAACTCGCCGTTCTCGTTGGCGATCAGGTGCAGCTTGGTGGTCATGCCCGCCATCGCGTAGATCTGGCCGCCCAGCGCAGGGATGAAGAACGAGTTCATCACGGCGTCGGAGGTCACGCGGAAGTTGACCGGGGTGTTGGCCGGGAAGACGATCTTGTTGACGGTGGCGATGCCTTGTTCCGGGTAGATGAACAGCCATTTCCAGTCGAGGGCGACCACGTCGATCTGCACCGGCTTCACGTCGGAAACCAGCGGACGATACGGATCCAGCTCATGGGTGGTTTTGTAGGTGACCACGCCCAGGGCGATGATGATCAGGACCGGGATGGTCCAGATCGCCACTTCGATCTTGGTCGAGTGCGACCAGTCCGGGGTGTACTTGGCAGCCTTGTTGGAAGCGCGATACTTCCAGGCGAACGCCAGGGTCATGCAGATGACCGGAACGACCACCAGCAGCATCAGGCCGAAGGCGATCAGGATAAGGTTCTTTTGCTCAATGCCGACCTGACCCTTCGGGTAGAGCAGGGTCCAGTTGCACCCACTGAGTAAAAGCATGCCTAAAAAGGGCAGAATGCCAAACAGTCTGGGGTAACGCTTTTTACTCATCTCACGACCTCTAGATCAGCTTGCTTCAATGCAATTTGTGTTTTGGTCGCCAACACGTCGTCCTGCCTGGTGTCAGCATTTACGGGCGAATAAGGTCATACCTTGAGAAGCGAAGCTGCTCGGCATAAACCTGGGTGGTGCGTGGTTATTGTTCTGACTTCGTGGGCAACAGGCCTGTATTTCAGACCAAGTCCATTTGGTGCGGAATATCACGGAGGGGAGTCAGCCCGGCATCGCCGCAGGCGATGCTCGTCGAAGTCAGCGAAAAAGGCTCGGAGCCTTTGAAACTGCGACTTGCAAGCAGTGCCGAACGGAAATTGGGGGCGATTGTAGATAGGTCGCCCCCCCTTGACTATGACTTATTGAGCAACAGTCTTTTACAGGAAGTGTAATAATCCGGACCTAAAAGCCAGTTTCGCGACAGTTTGTCGCACCCGCCTCAATAGCTCTGAAACGCCCGTCCCACAAGGGCTGGGGATTGACGCAAATCAATTGCCCTGCGCACTTTGTGGGAAATCTCGCAGCACAAGGGACTTGCGTCAAAACAGGACTTTTGTCTAACCCTGGCGACGGTTCCGCCAGATACCCAGCGGTACCAGAATGGCGGTCAGGACGAAGGCCACAAGTGCCCATTGTGCAAGGGAAAGTCCCAATACAGGTGGGTATGGTGTGGAGCAGAAACCATCGACCTGGAACACCAGCGGCAGGACGGAGGCCAGGGGCAATCCGTCGACGATCGGTTGCAGGGTATCGATGCCGCAACTGACGGACGGATTGGCCAGGATATAGACATGGTTGCCAGCGGCGGCCACTCCACCGAGGGCGCTGGCCACCACCAGGCCTTCGAACACCGTCAGGCTGCGCTTGCCGGGCATGGCGGCGCCGATGAAGGCGAACAGGGCGATCAGCAGCAGGGCATAGCGCTGCAGGATGCACAGCGGGCATGGCGCCTCGCCAAGGACGATCTGCATGTACAGCGCGCCGCCGATCAGCGCCAGACAGATCACGCCCAACAGGACCAGGAAGCGCCGTTCCCGATTCAGGCGCTGGGTTTGCTCGTTCATTGCCATTCCCTTCACGTTAAATGATCGACTCGCGGCCACGCGAAAGCCGCGGGGCGCACAAGATGACGGTGCGCCGGCGGAAAGTCTACAGGCAGACGGGGGGTCGAAAGTGAAGTCGGCGTGAAAACGCGGGCGCAGGAAGGGAGTGAAGAGGAAGGGGATTAAAGGGAGATTAATGCCGAGGCTGATAGCCTCATCGCCGGCAACGCCGGC
>DQAA01000103.1 GCA_003523465.1 Pseudomonas sp. | reverse complement strand
TTTTGTGTTGGATCAGAGAACAGGGGGTGGGGCTGGTTTTAGGCTTCTGAGTCGTTCGCGAAGCATGACGTTGGCTCTCCTTTGGCAATTGGAAGTGCGGCGCCCATGAATCCGCTACCGGACCTGACGGATTTCGAGCTACAGCAGAGTGCCTATCGGGCTTCACCATGCTGTGATACAAGCGATTTACAGAAGGGAATCGAGAGGAGAATGTTATGTCGCTTGTCGAAATTGGTGAGATCGAGCGCTTGAGCACCGCCGCGTTCGAGGCGAAGCGCGACTGGGAACAGGCGGTTTTGCAGTTAACGGACCTCAAAGAGTCCAGCTCGAACGATAATGGCGAGCTCCAAGAAGCAACAGAGCGGGTGGAATACCTTCGCAGCAGGCTTGAGAAAGAGAGTCTGGAGCTTATTGATAAACTTCAGAAATTGATTGGCGCGAAGTATACGCCTGAGGTAATTGGCCCTGTCGAAGAGTTTAGGTTGGAAGATAATAGCTCCAGGGTAATTCCTGGTGGGAATTCCAATGATGATGAGTCTGAACAACCAGCAAGAGGTCTCATCGTTCCTTTCAAAATCACACTTTCAAGCTTGGTGGAAGGGGAAACAATTAAAGTGGCTATCTATCAGAGGCCAGTACACAATCCGTCTTCGGCAATAATTGCCTGGCAGGTGCTCTCATTGAATTATGGGGAAGTGCTGGTGGTGGATGTGCCCGCTGAATTCAAATTGCAGGCACGATATCCAAGCAAAAATCCGGAACGCTATGATGGATATCCGGTGTTGGATCAGTCGTTTGTTTCTGAGGTTTTTTCTGAGTCGGCTAGCGCTTTTAGGATCAACATAGGAGAGGGCGAACTTGTTGAGCGGACCCCGGTTTTTATAAGGGGGGTTGCTGATCTTGTCGAAGATGATTTTCGCGTTATCAACGATTTTGACAGGGGCGTTGAGGTTGCGGTCTTTCGAGGTGAGGATGAAATATTTGAGCCGCAGGTTATTTGGCCGGGAGGATTGCTCTATGAGAAGTTAAATGGAGATTTGCATGTCGCAGTAATCTCGCAATATACTTCAAAAGGACAGCGGTTGGTACGTGAAGAGATTTCAGTCACCGAGAAGACTCTTCGTGATGGCGATATTTTGACCGTCACCGGGTCTAAATGGCGGGGTTATTCTTTGGGGAATAGTTGATATTTACTTTAAAAAATTTGAGCCCTATCCCGGTTGATCCACTGCATTAGCAGCGGATCAACCGGCGTTACTAAATCAATCCTGCGTCTAAAAAGGAAAAAGGCTCGCCACAGCCAATGATGAGGTGATCCAAGACTCGCACATCGATTCCAGAGAGTAGGTCATCAACTTATGAGTGAACATCTTGTCTTTTGTGCTGGGTGTTACATCACAGGAAGGATGGTTATGGGCGAAAATCATGGTTGCACAATTTAGCTATGTTGCTGATGGCCTCATCGCTGGCTCGCTCCCACAAAGGTCGCGTGTTGTCACGACTTGCAGTTGCGGGTTCGATCAGGCCGAGAGGCGTACTCGCTGCCATTCGTTCCAGCAGTCCTCGGCGACGATGTCTTGGTAGCCGCGCTCCTGCTCCATGGCGAAGGCGGTACTGAAGGTCACGGCGATGCAAGTGGCTGCGTCGCGGATGGCGACGGCTTCAGGTTCGGTGAGAGGGGAGCCTTTGCGGTTTTCGGCGGCTTGGAGCAGGGTGACGAGT
Organism: Pseudomonas sp.; assembly: GCA_003523465.1. GTDB lineage: Bacteria > Pseudomonadota > Gammaproteobacteria > Pseudomonadales > Pseudomonadaceae > Aquipseudomonas. Next base: position 4,150 of record DQAA01000103.1, on the reverse strand, counting down.
GCCGGGGTGAAGACGAGGCATAGGGGTTCTGTTGGCATGGGAGTTTTCTCGTAGGATTTGGAGTGCTGCAAGGCAGGGGCTCGTGCTGGATGATTTTGGGACCGCTATGCGGTCCTTCGCGGGCAAGCCACGCTCCTACCTGGGGCGCGGTGTTGCTATTTGATGGTGAAGAGCTGGGAGATCAGTCGCAGGGCTTGCTCGCCCTTGGCTTCATACAGTTCGTGGAGGGGGCTTTGGCTCGTGAGCTTGTGCAGCCGGAAGTGGTTGTAGAACGCCTGGCCCAGCCGCTGCTGATCGAAGCTGCCCTGGTTCCAGAGTCGCTCGAATTCTTGGTAGGCGGCTTGTTCGATTTCCATCAGGGATTCGTCATTCATCTACGCAAATCTGGCCATGATCGCCACCACCTGAGGTCTAGTGTATTTCTCGCCAGGATCGATGCCCGGCGGGTCGTCCTGGCGAACCCACTCACCCTGATCGAACGCCTTGTACAGGGCGAATGCCGGCTCCGGAAACTCGTTCTGTATACCCAGATCAGTGATGGCGTCGAACAGGCCATTGATCACCTGATCGCAGAAGTCATAGGTCAGCGAGCCGGAGAGAAAATCCACAGCGAGCCTCGATGAAAGCTCGTTGAGGAGGTCATCGGCACCGATGTCATAACGCATGGCAATGGCGCTCAGATCGTTGAGGGTGAGTCCGTGCTCCGCTGCGTTGACCCATAGAGCCTTGAGATCGTCCTGCGATAGCTTCTCGGTCATAGTGATGTTTTTACTGTTGAAGGCCTGTCTGGAGCTGAGAGTTTCTCAATGCTGTAGCCTTGATGTCGATAAGCCAGTTGCACTGGAAGGTGCCAGGTTTTAGCTGTGTTGCTGATGGCCTCATCGCTGGCAAGCCAGCTCCCACAGGGTCGGCGTCGTGTTCCGGTCAGTCTTTTCTGGCGAACAGGCGTTCGGCTATTTGCCGACCTCGTTCAAGCCCTTCAGGCGTCAACCAGACAGACTTGTTCCTGTTGACTGGGTTGTCGATGAGTTCCTGCTCATGCAAACGGTTCATCACGCCAAAGTCATAACCTTTCCATGTATTCCCGGTATCCGTGCTGAAGGCTGCCAGCAAGGCAAGAACGGCTTCGTCAATCAGGGCTTCGTCGTATTCCATGGTCGTTGCTCCGCTTGGAATGCAGGGGTCGGTATTTGAGTGTAAGCCGTGCTCCGCAAAGCGCACACGAGCGCTTTTCTGGGCGCATTGTGGGAGCTGGCTTGCCAGCGATGAGTCTGGATATCTGAAAATTTTTGTAACTGGCACGGCGAAGCGCCCGCAGCCCCACCATCAATCCCGCTGAAGCCCAACCCCTCGCCATCCACCCACCCGCATCTGCACCAACCCCACCCCACCCAGAATCAAGCCCACCGCCACCCACGAACTCCCCGTTACCGGCTCCCCCAACCACGCCCCGATCAGCAGTGCCACCACCGGCGGAATATAGGTCACCGCCGAAGCCGCCACCGCCCCGAACGCCGCGACAATCAGGTAATACGCCAGATAGGCCGCCCCCGTCCCCAGCAGCCCCAGCCCGAACACCAACCCCACCCACGCCCCGGTATCCGCGAACACCGCGTCGATCCCCTGCAACGGCGTGACCACCAGCAACATCACCAGCGCCAGGCCGATCTGATAGGTCACCAACGCCACCGCCGGCAGGCCCAGCGGGCTGATAAAGCGCTTCGCATACACGAACGAGCACCCCACGCTGCACGACCCGAGAATCATGTACAGCACCCCCAGCGGATCGATCGTCCCCTGCGCCGACCAGGGCCGCGCCACCAGCAGAATGCCGAGAAACCCCAACCCGACGCCGAGCACCTTCAAGCCACTGAGCGGCTCGCTGCGCAGGAACACCCAGGCACAGAGAAAGGTGAACAGCGGAATGGCCCCGCCGAGCATCCCGGCGATGCTGGTGTCCAGCAGCGCGGTGCCCTTGGCGAAGGCGAAGTAGTAGACCGCCGTCGCCAGCAGCGACATCACCAGGAAGTGCCGGGCATGCCGCCAGTGCTCACGCCGCAGCGCGCCACTGGCAAGGGCATAGACCAGCACCGGGACGAAGCCGAACAGCACCCGCAGCAGGGTGATCTGCAACGGCGTGATGTACTGGGCGGCGGACTTTACGAAGACGAAGTTGCTGCCCCAGATAACGCCGAGGAAGACGAAGGCGGCGATGGCAGGCTTTTTCATGACAGGGCCTTTGGCTGAGCGAATGGTTTTTCTACTGGCCGGGGTTTCCATCCCGCAATGCGGCGCGTAGCCTCGGACCAGCTGTCCTTGATGCCAGCGCAGGCTAGCAAGCCCGCGTCGGCCCCAGAGAGACAGCCAAACTTTCCCACTCCAGTAGAAAATCCATCGCCATGTCAGCAGGCTTTCCCGGTTTGCCCTCCCTCAACGCCCTGCGCATGTTCGAAGTCGTGGCGCGGCATCTGAACTTTCGCCTGGCCGCCGAAGAGCTGGGCCTGACCCAGGCCGCCGTGGCCCAGCAGATCCGCGGCCTTGAAGCGAGCCTGGAGATCCGCCTGTTCGAGCGCCTGCCCCGGGGTCTGGGCCTGACCGACGCCGGCCGCGCCTACAGCGCCAGCATCCGCAGCGCCCTGGCGATGATCGACGAAGCGACCCGCCTGCTGCGCCCCGAATCCTCCCACCTGACCGTCAGCGTGACCCCGACCTTCGCCTCGAAATGGCTGATCCCGCGTTTGGGCGGCTTTGCCGAGGGCAACCCGGAGATCGACCTGCGCTTGCTGGCTACCGACCGGCTTTCCCATTTCCACACCGATGGCGTCGATATCGCCGTGCGCTACGGCCAGCCGCCTTTCGGTGGCGGCCTGAACACCGAACTGCTGATGGAGCAGCGGGTGGTGGCGGTGGCGAGCCCGTCGTTGTTGGCGGAGAAGGGCACGCCGCAGACCTTCGAGGCGTTGCAGGGCTTTGTCGCACTGCATGACGCCCACCATTACTGGCCGTTGTTCGTTGCCGCGTTGTTCCCCGATCATCCTTCGCCGACCGCAAGAAACCTGCGCTTCAACCAGACGTCCCTGGCCATCGAGGCGGCCATCGGCGGGCAGGGCATCGCGCTGGCCAGCCATGCCTTCGTCAAGGACGATATCGCCGCCGGCCGCCTGGCCCAGGTGTTCGACCAGGACCTGCGTCTTGACAAGGCGTTCTATCTGGTCTGGCCACGCAAGGCACAGCAGTCGCCGGTGCTGCAGGTGGTGAAGCAGTGGCTGAAGGAACAGGCAGCCGATAGTTGAGCTACTGGCTCGACAAAGCATCCCTGCCTCCCTGGTCATGGAAACGACTGCTAGGGTGAAGGGACTCGAAACATCAAGAGTCCAAATCCCAGGAGGCAACATGGCAGTCGAAAAAGTAGCGATCATCACCGCCGCCGGCAGCGGCATGGGCGCGGCCACTGCACGGCGACTGGCGGCCGACGGCTACAAGGTCGGCATCCTCTCGTCGTCCGGCAAGGGCGAGGCGCTGGCGAGGGAGCTGGGTGGTGTCGGCGTGACCGGCAGCAACCAGTCGGTCGAGGATCTGCAGCGCCTGGTGGATGCGGTGATGGAGAAGTGGGGGCGGGTCGATGTGCTGGTCAACAGCGCGGGCCACGGGCCGCGGGCGCAGATCCTGGAGATCAGCGACGAGGACTGGCACAAGGGCATGGACACCTACCTGCTCAACGTGATCCGCCCGACCCGCCTGGTGGCGCCGATCATGCAGCGCCAGCAGGGTGGGGTGGTCATCAACATCTCCACGGCCTGGGCCTTCGAACCGGTGGACCTGTTCCCGACGTCGGCGGTGTTCCGTGCCGGGCTGGCGGCCTTTACCAAGATCTTTGCCGACACCTATGCCGGCGATAACGTGCGGATGAACAACGTGCTGCCGGGGTGGATCGATAGCCTGCCGGCCACCGATCAGCGCCGTGACAGCGTGCCGCTGAAGCGGTATGGGACCAGTGAGGAGATTGCGGCGACCATTGCGTTTCTGGCTAGCGAGGGTGCCGGGTATATCACTGGGCAGAATCTCAAGGTTGATGGTGGGGTGACTCGCAGTATTTGATGGTGTTGCTGCTGGCCCTATCGCTGGCTTGCCAGCGATAGGGCCCTCAGCA
>DQAA01000494.1 GCA_003523465.1 Pseudomonas sp. | reverse complement strand
CATGCGCAGCAGGCGGCCCTCCACGACCGGCTGGCCGGGCAGGCGAATGGCGTCGGCGTAGGTGCCGAGACGCCTGGCGAAACTGGTGCGGTCAAGGCGCATCGCTGGTTTCCGTCGCCTCTGCAGGAGCCGCAGACTTGTCCTTCAGGTCGATGTGCAGGTCCGGCGCGGCCGGATGCAGGCCCTGGTCGTGCAACTGGTCGAACAGCTGCTTCACGGCCTTCTCGACGCGGGTTTCCATGGTCGCATCGATCCGGCTGTGCGCGGTTTCGATCCAGCAGCCACCAGGCTGGAGGGAATCGTCTTCGAGCAGCCGCCAGTTTTCTTCGTGGCGCTCGCGCAGCGCCTTGGCCAGCTCGAAATCCTGGGGATTGAGGTGGATGCGAATGTTCTCGGCGCCCATCGGCAGCAGCTTGAGCGCTTCGCGCAGGACGTGGGTGATCTGGCTGGAATCGGTCTTGAGCTCGCGGCCGATGACTTCCCGGGCGATATGGTTGACCAGGTGCACAAGATGCTTCTCGATCTGCGCATCCTGCTCGGCGATGGGCTCCAGCAGGTGCCCCATCAACTGTTCGAGGCTTTCCAGGCGGGCATTGAGGGCTACTTCGGCTTCCTGGCGGACCTTGAGCTGGGTGCTGTGGAAGCCCTCGCGCTCGCCGGTGGCGAAGCCTTCGTTGTAGGCCTCCTGGCGAATGCTTTCGAGTTCTTCGAGGGTCAGCGGCTGGACTTCCTCCAGCGGGACTTCCTCGACCTCCTCGGGCAGCTCTTCGGGCTCAGGCTCGGGTTGCGGCTCGGGCTCGGGGTCGAAACTGGGCAACGCCCAACGGTCGAATCCCTCGAGGTCGCGGGCGCGGATCAGTTCACTCAGATGTTCGTTGGTCGACATGATTCCATGCGCTCACAAGTCGGTTTACGGATGACTAAAGCCCAGGCAGACCACAGCAAAGGGCAGCCTGGCAATCGGCGCAGGTCCGGGACCTGCGCCGATGCATCAGATCATCTCTTCGGCACCTTTGCCGCCCAGCACGATCTCGCCGGCTTCGGCCATGCGGCGGGCGATGGTGAGGATTTCCTTCTGCGCGGTCTCGACGTCGCTGACGCGGACCGGGCCCTTCGCTTCCAGGTCGTCGCGCAGCAGCTCGGAGGCACGCTTGGACATGTTCTTGAAGATCTTGTCCTTGACCTTTTCGTCGGCGCCCTTGAGGGACACCACCAGCACATCCGAAGACACTTCGCGCAGCAACGCCTGGATGCCGCGGTCGTCGACGTCGGCCAGGTTGTTGAAGACGAACATGAGGTCTTCGATCTGCTCGGAAAGGTCGCCGTCGATGTCGCGGATCGCATCCATGAGCTGGCCTTCGACCGAACTGTCGAGGAAGTTCATGATGTCTGCGGCACGCTTGATACCACCCAGGGTGGTCCGCGCGGCGTTCGAGTTGCCGGAGAACTGCTTCTCGAGAATCTGGTTCAGCTCTTTCAGGGCCGCCGGCTGCACGGTATTCAACGACGACACGCGCAGGATGATGTCCAGGCGCACCTTGTGGTCGAAGTTGCCGAGGACTTCACCGGCCTGGTCCGGGTCGAGGTAGGCCACGACGATCGCCTGGATCTGCGGGTGCTCGTAACGGATGACGTCGGCGACAGCGCGCGGTTCCATCCACTTCAGGCTGTCCAGGCCGCTGGTGTTGCCACCCAGCAGGATCCGGTCGATGAGACCGTTGGCCTTGTCCTCGCCGAGGGCCTGGGTGAGCATCTTGCGGATATAGCCATCGGAGCCGACGCCGAGGCTGGTCTGGTCGCCGACGATCTCGACGAACTCGCTCATCACCTGCTCGACCTGTTCGCGATGGATGTTGCCCATCTGCGCCATGGCCACGCCAACCCGCTGGACCTCTTTCGGCCCCATGTGCCGCAGTACCTGCGCGGCGTCGGTCTCGCCCAGCGACAGCAGCAGGATCGCTGCCTTGTCGACACGGGTGAGCTTGGAAGTCAGGGCTCGATTGTCACTCATCGGCGTTGATCCACTCTTTCACGACCTGGGCCACACGACCCGGGTCTTCTGCCACCAGACTCTTGATTGCGTTGAGCTGGGCGTCGTAACCCTCGCTCGGACTCGGCAAGAGGATGCTTTGCGGACCACCCAGGCTCACGCGATCGCTCGGCATGTCGCCGTCCAGCCCGATCATGCCGCCCAGTTCCATGTCGCTGTCGTTGCTGCCCGACTGCTTGCCGCCGCCGGTGATGTTGTTGAGCACCGGACGCAGGACGCCGAACACCAGGACAAGGATGAACAGCACGCCCAGCACTTGCTTGACGATGTCCCAGAACCACGGCTGCGAATAGAACGGAATCTCGGCGATGGTTTCGCCACGGTCGGCAGCGAACGGCACGTTGATCACGCTGACGCTGTCGCCACGGCTGGCGTCGAAGCCCACCGCGTCCTGCACCAGGCGGGTGAAGCGGGCCAGGTCCTCGGCGCTCCAGGGCACCGTGGTGGTGTTGCCGTTGGCCGGATCGATCTNNTCCACCACTACCGCTACCGACAGGCGGGTCAGGCGACCCTGCTGCTGGCGGGTGTGGCTGATGGAACGGTCCAGCTCGAAGTTCTTGGTGGACTGGATGCGTTTGTCCGCCGGATACGGTGCCAGCATCGGCTGGCCGGTGGCCGGGTCCATGATCTGCTGGCCGTTGGCATCGAGCAGCGGCTGGCCAGGCTG
>DQAA01000493.1 GCA_003523465.1 Pseudomonas sp. | reverse complement strand
CGCCGCCTGGGCCGCGAGTTGCGCCTGATGCGCAGCAGCGGCTGCCGCCTGTTGCGCCGCGCGATGTTTCGCGATGGCTTCGGCCCTGGCCCTTGCACGTTTCTTCGCCCGTTTTCTGCTGGATCCGCCAAAGCCTCCGGAGAATCCATTTCCTGCGCCGATATCGAAAAAGCCGCGGTCATTCGGACCTTCCTGGGGATCGGAAGAACCGCTCCTGATCGTGACGGTACCTGTCGTTGTATCCGGTAAATATCTGTCCATACAGAGACTCCTTGTCTGTATGGCGCAGGGTGGCGGCTTGGCGTGGAGCGACTGGGGTAGATGCTTATGGCCTTGGGAGAACCATATGAGTCAGGGTATTTCGCAAGGACCGTTGCAGGATTGCCCTGCAACGGTGACGTGGGCTGTCAGCGCTTGGTCGCCAACAGATACAACCCGACCAGGAATCCGATGCCGCAGATCCCGGCCACATAGATGGCCGGCGCCATCGGGCTGACCTTGAGCAGCGCGGTAACCGCCATCGGGGTCAGGCCGCCGAAGATGGCGTAGGCCACGTTGTAGGAGAACGACAGGCCGCTGAAGCGCACCACCGGCGGGAATGCGCGAACCATGACGTAGGGCACGGCGCCGACGATACCGACGCACAGGCCGGTCAGGGCGTACATCGGGAACAGCAGGTCCTTGTGCTCGGCGAGGGTGTGATAGAAGGTCCAGGAGCTGGCCAGCAGCGCCAGGCTACCCGCCACGAACACCCGGCCGGCGCCGAAGCGGTCGACCAGCTTGCCGGCGCCGACGCAACCCAGGGTCAGCAGGACGATCGCCACGCTGTTGGCCTGCAAGGCCACGCTCGGGGTGAAGCCGTAGACGGTCTGCAGCACGGTCGGAGTCATCAGGATGACCACGATGATGCCGGCCGAGAGCAGCCAGGTCAGCAGCATCGACAGGACGATGGCGCCACGGTGATCACGCAGCACGGCGCGCAGCGGCACTTCCTCGGCCAGGGCCTTGCGCTGTTGCAGCTCGGCGAACACCGGGGTCTCGTGCAGCCAGCGGCGCAGGTACACCGAGAACAGGCCGAAAACGCCACCCAGCAGGAACGGGATCCGCCAGGCGTAATCGGCCACTTCCACGGGGGTGTAGATGCTGTTGATCAGCGTCGCCACCAGCGAGCCGAGCAGGATGCCCGCCGTCAGGCCGGCCGTCAGGGTGCCGCAGGCGAAACCGGTATTGCGCGCCGGGACGTGCTCGGAGACGAAGACCCACGCCCCTGGCACCTCGCCACCGATCGCCGCGCCCTGGATCACCCGCATCAGCAGCAGCAGGATCGGCGCAGCCATGCCGATCTGCTCGTAGGTCGGCAGCAGGCCCATGATCAGGGTCGGCACGGCCATCATGAAGATGCTCAGGGTGAACATCTTCTTGCGCCCCAGCAGGTCGCCGAAGTGGGCCATGACGATGCCGCCCAACGGGCGCGCCAGATAGCCGGCCGCGAAGATCCCGAAGGTCTGCATCAGGCGCAGCCACTCGGGCATGTCGGCCGGGAAGAACAACTTGCCGACCACCGTGGCGAAGAACACGAAGATGATGAAGTCGTAGAACTCCAGCGCACCGCCAAGGGCGGACAGCGACAGGGTCTTGTAGTCGTTGCGGGTCAGCGGCCGGGCCGGCTGATCGAGGCTGGAGGGAACCGATGTCATTGAGACTTCTCTTATTGGAAGGTAAAGGCTAGGCAGCAAGACTATTCGTAGGGCTGGAAGAACTCCGAACCATAACAAATTGTCCGAAAGCGACACAGATCTACATATTCCGCGCAGATAATCGTGACTGCGTGGTCGTCGGTACCTGCGAGGCTCTATATACTGGCCCCTCGTCGAAACCGGTTGAGTCCAAGGTCGGATATTGTGCGAAAACGCTGCCAGGTAAACTTGGTCGGTTTCGCAGAGTTTCCCTCCGCCGCCCTTCGAAGCGAAAGCAGCGTCAGTCCGGTCTGCTGAGTCGTTCCTGCGGCGTTTACTGCGTCAACCAACGAAGCGTTACGGGTCAGAGGCACCCCCGGCATGATTGAACTCGAACAAGAAGATCCGATTCCGCAAGGCGACCTGGCCCTGCAGATCACCGCACTACCCCGTGAAACCAACGGTTTCGGCGATATCTTCGGCGGCTGGCTGGTCGCCCAGATGGACCTCGCCGGCACCGCCATGGCCAGCCGCGTCGCCGGCGGCCGTGTCGCCACCGTAGCAATCGATCGCATGGCGTTCCTGGTTCCGGTCGCGGTTGGCGCACAACTCTCCTTCTATACCCAGACCCTCGAAATCGGCCGCAGCTCGATCCAGATGATGGTCGAGGTGTGGAGCGACGATCCGCTCTCCAGCGAATGGCGCAAGGTCACCGAGGCGGTGTTCGTCTTCGTCGCCATCGATGGCAGTGGCCGCACCCGCTCTGTTCCGCCTCGTCGCTGATACTGGCGCGCGCTAAACTCGCTGGCTCTTGCAAGGTCGAAAACCTTACGGCAAACCCAACGAGATCAGCGCATGTCCACTCCCAAGGTCGAATCGGAACAACACGGCGAACTCAACTGCTGGCGTATCACCAGCGACCGCGCCGAGCTGCTGGTAGCCCAGCAGGGCGCGCAGATCCTGAGTTACCAGCGGCTGGGCGAGCCGCCTCTGCTCTGGCTGAGCGACCAGGCCCTGTTCAACCGCGGCAAATCGGTGCGCGCCGGCGTACCGGTGTGCTGGCCGTGGTTCGGCAATCTGCAGCGCAATCCGCAATCCGTTCAACAGCAGTTCCAGGGCAGCGAAGCCCCGGCTCACGGGCTGGTACGCGGGCGTGACTGGCAATTGCTCGGCATCGACAGCAGCGGCGACGAGCTGCAACTGACGTTCAGCCTGCCGGAAGCCCAGGGCGATCTGCCCGGCTGGCCGCATAACGTCGAGCTGACCCTTGAAATCCGCATGGGCGAGCACCTCAGCCTGAACCTCACCAGCCGCAACCTGGGCGATGCTTCCGTGACCCTGAGCCAGGCGCTGCACAGCTATTTCGCGGTCAGCGATGTGCGTTCGGTGCAGGTGGAAGGGGTAAAGGGCCGGGACTATATCGAGACCCTGGCCGACTGGGAGCAACGCACCCAGCAGACGGACCTGGCATTCAGCGGCGAAACCGACCGGATCTACCTGGAAACGCCTGCCGAACTGAGCATCGTCGACCCGGCCTGGAACCGGCGAATCCGCATCGCCAGCAGCGGCTCGCGCTCGGCGGTGATCTGGAATCCCTGGACCGAGCGCGCTGCGCAATTGCCGGACATGGCCGACGACGGCTGGCAGCGCATGTTGTGCATCGAGACGGCGAATGTGTGGGATGACATCGTCGAGCTGGCGCCCGGGGCGAGTCACACCCTGGGCCTGACCCTCTCCAGCGAACACCTCTGAACAAGAGCAACACTGGTCCCTGTGGGAGCGGGTT
>DQAA01000145.1 GCA_003523465.1 Pseudomonas sp. | reverse complement strand
TGACGCGCTCAAGCCGGGTGACACGGTGCTGGTGCAAGGCACGGGCGGGGTCTCGATCTTCGCCCTGCAGTTCGCCAAGGCGGCGGGCGCCAGGGTGATCGCCACCTCGTCCAGCGACGAGAAACTGGAGCGCCTGAAGACCCTGGGCGCCGATGAAGTGATCAACTACCGCAGCACCCCGGCGTGGGGCGAGAAAGTGCGCGCCCTCACCGACAATCGCGGCGTGGATCATGTGATCGAGGTGGGAGGTCCGGCGACGCTGGAGCAATCGATGATTGCGGCGCGGATTGGCGGGCATGTATCGCTGATCGGGATCCTGACCGGGGTGGCCGGGCAGTTGCCGCTGGTGCAGGCGCTGGTGCGGCAGATTCGTTTGCAGGGGGTGCTGGTGGGGAGTCGGGCGCATCAGCAGGCGATGATCCGGGCGATCGATGCCAATGGGTTGCGGCCGGTGATCGACAAGGCGTTCGAGCTGGAGCAGATCGTCGAGGCGTTCCGTTACCAGGAAAGCAATCGGCACTTCGGCAAGATCTGCCTGACCTTCTAGACCCTCATCGCCGGCAACGCCGGCGATGAGGTCTTCCATCAGAACGCGTAGGTCGCCGACAGGATCGCCGACCGCGCATCTCCGTATTCGATCGCCGACGACCGTGCCGCCGTGCCGTTCTGCTGACGCACGCGCTCGACGTAGTCTTTGTCGAACAGGTTGTTCACGTTCAACTGCAGGTCCAGGTTTTCGTTGACCCGGTAGGCCACCATCGCGTTGTGCACCCAGTAGTCCGGCAGCTTGGCGGTGGTGCTGGAGCTGACATTGCGCTCGCTGACATAGCGCGCGCCGTAGCCCAGGGTCCAGCCGGCCGGCAGTTCATAGGTGGTCCACAGGTTCAGCGAACGCGGCGGCGTGTTACCCAGGGCCTGGCCTTCGCGGGCGATACCGGCGGCGGTATCGGCAGCCTTGAGGGTTTCGCTGTCGAGGAAGGTGTAGTTGGCGAACACGTCCCACTGCTCGGTGATGTGCCCGGTCACGCCGACTTCCACACCTTGCACGCGCTGCTTGCCGGCCAGTTGGGTCGAACCGTCGGCCATGGTTTCGCGGGCGTTGTCCTTGGTCACGCGGAAGATCGCCGCGTCCAGCTCCAGGCGCTTGTCCAGCAGCTCCCACTTGGTACCCAGCTCCCAGGTTTCGTTCTTCTCCGGTTCCAGGCTCTCGGTGGTCGCGCTCAGGCCACCGCCGCTGGAGGCGAGGCTTTCCGCCGACGGGTTGAAGGAGTTGCCCCAGGCCAGGTAGATGCGCCCGTTTTCCGCCGGCTTGTAGACCAGCCCGGCGCGGCCGCTGACCTTGTCGTCGTTGGACTCGAAGGTCGAGGTCCGCACCTTGCTCGCCGAGTAGCCGTGGGCTTCGCCTTCGAAGCGGTCGTAGCGCAGGCCGAGGTTGAGGTCCCACTGTTCATGCAGGGCGATGGTGTCGAAGACGTACAGCGCCTTGTTGGTCAGCTCGGTCTCGGTGTAGCCGCTGACGGTTTTCGGCGCCGGGCCGTTCCAGCGGCCGGGCGGGTTGCTCAGGTCGTAGCCGGTGCTTGGGTAGAGCGCGGTACCCAGGCCGTGGGCGTAGGTTTTCAGGTCGAGGGTTTCGCGGGAGATTTCCACACCGGTGACCAGGTCATGGCGCATGCCGAGCACATCGAAGTTGCTGATCAGGTTGGTCTGGTTGATCCACATGTCCGTGGTGGCATCGCGACCGTAGGCCTGCGGGCCAGCCGGCAGGTAGCGACCGCGAGGCACGCCGACGGTGTTGACGTGGGAGGCGGACACCACGGTGTCCCGGGCCACCTGGCTGTAGCGGGTGAGGTTCTGCAGGCGCAGGTTGTCGTTGAAGTCGTGTTCGAGATTGGCGGTGAATGCGCTTTGCTCGATCTCTTCCTTGTCCAGGTTCTTCCAGCCGAAATAGCTTTCGCGGCCGACACCGGCCAGCTTCTTGCCGTCCAGGGCCGGGACGCCGTAGTCCGGCAGGTTGTCGTCTTCCTGGTGGAAGGCGCTCAGGGTCAGACGCGTGTCTTCGCTCAGGCCCAGGCGCAGGCTTGGTGCGACGCCCCAGCGCTCGCGGTCGATCTCGTCGCGGCCGGCGACGTCGTTCTGATGGCCCATCAGGTTGATGCGGAACGCGCTGTCATGACCGACGTCTTCCAGCGGCTGGTTGCTGTCCAGGGTCATGCGGTAGTAGCTGTCGGTGCCGACGCTGCCGCCCAGGCGGGTGAAGGCGCGATCCTTGGGTTGCTTGCTGATCACGTTGATGCTGCCGCCGGTGGTGCCGGCGCCGCCGAACACCGAGTTGGGGCCTTTGATGACCTCGACCTGCTCGATGTTGAAGGTGTCGCTGCGGGTGGTCTGGGCGCTGTCGCGCAGGCCGTCGATCTGGATATTGCTGTTGGCCGAGAAGCCGCGGATGTTGATGCTGTCCCCCGAACCGCCGCCGCCTTCGCCGGCGTTGAAGGTGATCCCGGAAACGTTCGACAGCACCTGGCGCAGGCTCAGGGCCTGCTGCTCCTCGATCAGCTTGGGCGGCACCACGGTGATGGTCTGCGGCACGTCGACCAGCGGCTTGGCGATCTTCGCCGAGGCCGATTGTTCGGTGCGCGAGCCTTGGTCCTGGGCGGCCTGGACTTTCAGGGTGTCCAGTTCGACCGGCTTGGCCTGATCAGCAAAGGTGGTGGTAGCGGAGGAGGCAACGGCCAGACCGATGGCCGAGGCCAGAAGGCGACGTGGAGGCAAGGCAGAGGTGCTGTTTTTGTTCATGAGAATCGTTCCCTTTTAAAAACTGGACGCGATTTAATTACGAAATTTTCACAATTACAAATAATTTACATTTCCTTTTGTTGACAAATTTGGATCCAAGATCCTGCGCCCTTTTCCACGGCGAATCCGAATGAACCCCGATGCCTCTCGCTCGCCTAATGGAAACAGCCAAACGGGAGACAGCCTATGGAACACGGACATTTGTGGATCGCTCTGGCGGTGCTGCTGGCAGTGCTGGAGGTGTGGGCCATCAAGCGCATCATCGGCAGCCCGGTGCGGGCGGAAAGCAAGATGATGTGGATCATCTTCGTGGTGTTCGTACCGGTGATCGGGTTGGTGGTGTGGGGCATCAACGGGCCGAAATCCCGTCCCGGCGTGCCCCTGTCCAAAGAGGGCTGAATCAGGCGAGCAGGCGCTCGCCCAGGAGCACGGCAGCGATGGCGATCATCGCCACCCCGGACAGGCGGCTGACATTGCGTGCCGCCGCCGGTCGGGTCTGCAACACGCTGCGGGCGCTATAGCCGACCAGCAGGTAGATGATCCCGCAGCTCACCAGGTGCAGCAGGCCGAGGGCAATGATCTGGGTCGCCACCGGCCAGTTCGACAGCGGGTCGGTGAACTGCGGCAGCAGGGCCAGGAACAGCAGGAACACCTTCGGATTCAATCCGCTCACGCAGAACCCGCGCAGCACCCAGCGCGACCACGACTCCGCCTTCTCCTCGCCGGCCGAGGGCGTGGACGGCTTCCACAGCATGTTCACCCCCATCCACAGCAGGTACAGCGCGCCCACCACGGTCATCATCGACAACGCCGCCGGATTGCTCGCCAGCAAGGCCCCGGCGCCCGCTGCCACGATCAACGTCGCCAGCAGATGCCCGGACAGCAATCCCGCCACCGCCGGCACCACCCAGCGCCCGCGAATCCCTGCGGAAATCACATAGGCCCAGTCCACGCCGGGCGTGATCACGAACAGAAACGACACCGCCCAGAACGCGGCCAGCACACTGACAGTCACTTGGAACTCCTGGTTTTTCCGCTGAAGGTTTCTTCAGAAGAGTACGCAAGCGTTGCCGGGATTATCTTTCGTATATCCTGCGTGTTCGCCCGCTGAGTGGAAGATCCTTCCAGATGGACCGCATTGACCGAAAGATTCTTGCCGAGCTGCAACGCGATGGCCGGCAATCCCTGACCGAACTGGCCGACCGCGTTGGCCTGAGCCTTTCCCCATGCCATCGCCGGGTGCGGGCGATGGAGGAGTCGGGAGTGATCCAGGGCTATCGCGCCTACCTGTCGCCCACCGAACTGGGGCTCAACTTTGCCGCGATCGTCTTCGTCACCTTGCGTGAGGGGCACCAGCAGGCGGTTCATGCCTTCGAAGCGGCGCTCCCGGAAATTCCCCAGATCCTCGAAGCCCAGCGCCTGTTTGGTGATCCGGACTACATGCTGCGCATCGTCACCCGTGATTTGCCGGCGTTCCAGCAACTGTATGACGAGCACCTGGCACGGCTGCCGAATGTGCAGCGGTTGAGTTCGACGCTGGTGATGAAGCAGGTGATTCAGGGGCGGGCGTTGCCGCTTTGAGATGACGCTATTCCGAGGCTGACCGAGCCCCCTGTGGGAGCTGGCTTGCCAGCGATTTGGCCGGGTCTGACAACATCATTGCTCCTGCCGGCCTCATCGCTGGCAAGCCAGCTCCCACAGGGTCCGCAGTGAAGCTTCAATCCTTGATCTGATCCCACACCAAATCAAACCGCGCCAGATACTTGCGCAAGCGATCCGCATCATTCGGCGTCTGCTTCGCCTGCCGCGAGACCGCGAACAATTGCCGCCCCGCCTCGGACAGACTGCGCGCCTGCCGGCACACCTCGATCACCGCCTGCAATTGCACCCGGTCAAACAGGTCCAGCTCTTCGAACCCATCCCCCAGCAGCTCGCGCAGCGGTTCAGCCTGCGGCGCCGCCCCCCAGGCCCGGCGCAACCTGGCGATCTCTTCCTCCACCAGTTCTTCATCGATCCGCCCGCTATCTGCCAACGTCGCCATGCGCGTGATCGAAGCCGACAACTCACGGAAATTCCCCGCCCAGCGCGCCTCGGCCGAGTGCGCGAACGCCAGGTACTTGCGCCGCGCCTCCAGATTGAAGCGCACCAATCGCCCCTGTTCCTGCGCATGCCGCTGCAACTCGAAATCCAGGTTCGGCTCGATATCCTCGCGCCGCTCCGCCAGCCCGGGCAGTTCGAAGGTCCACAGGTTGATCCGGGCATGCAGGTCCTCACGGAACAGCCCTTCGGCCACCCGCTCGCGCAAATCGCGGTGGGTGCCGGCAATCAGCTGGAAGTCACTGCTGACTTCGCGGTCCGAACCCAGCGGGAAGAAGCGCTTCTCCTCGATGGCCTTGAGCAACATCGCCTGTTCATCCGCTCCCAGCTCGCCGATCTCGTCGAGAAACAGCATGCCGCCATCCGCCGCCCGCAGCAGGCCTTCGCGGGCGTTCTGCGCGCCGGTGAAGGCGCCTTTGACATGCCCGAACAGTGCCGACATGGCACCGTCGCCGCGCAGGGTGGCGCAGTTCACTTCGATGAAACGCCCCTGGAACTGATGCCGGGCGCGCTTGAGTTCGTAGATGCGCCGGGCCAGGAACGACTTGCCGGCCCCGGTCGGGCCGATCAGCAGCATCGGCGCCCGGGAGCGCCCGGCGACCCGTTCGATCTGCTCGATGGAGCGGTTGAACGCGGCATTGCGCGTGGCAATACCGGACTTGAGAAAGGCCAGGCTTTTCTCGTGCTCACGGCGAAAGCGCGAGGCAATGCGGTCGTAGCGTGACAGGTCGAGGTCGATCAGGTTGGCCTTGCCCTCGGGGTACTTCGACTCCTCGCGCCTGCGCACCGGCTGGGTCTGCACCAGCCGCGCCGGCAGGTAGCGCGCCTCGGTCAGGAGGAACCAGCAGATCTGCGCGACGTGGGTCCCGGTGGTGATATGCACCAGGTAGTCCTCGTGCTCGGTATCCAGCGGGTAGTCGCTGACGAAATCGTGCAGGGCGCCGTAGACCTCTTCGAAATCCCAGGGGTTGCGCAGCGCCATCGGCTGCAGGCGCACTTCGGTGTGGGGCGAGATGTGCTGCACATCCTCGGCGATACGCTTGGCCAGGCCCAGGTCCCGGGCATCCAGGCCATGGATCAGCTCCAGGCGGTCGATGCGCAGGTCTGGCTGCTGGCACAGGCCAACGCTGGGCCGCCAGTGCTGCCAGCGCGCTGCGCCCTTGCCTGCCCGGTCGAGGGTAGTGCCGAGGAAGCCGAAGGCGACTGTTTTCTTTGCTTGCATGTCTTATCCAAAAAGATAAATAGCGATAACTAAATATACGTTCAGTCGGATGCTGACGCAGCCTGCAAATGCCTCAGCTGCACGGTTTTGAATTTAAATTTCATATAAATCAATTAGTTAAATATTGATTTATGGTGAGCAAGAGAACCTGGCACGTCCCTCGCTATATCCCTTTCGACCATCGCTCCACGGCCCACGGGCTGGGGTTGTTACCCCGCCGGTGCCCGAGCCCTCCTTACAAGGTGTCGGTGTCGTGCATGCCGCCGCGGATCAACGAGGTCACGTTTGCGATAGCTCAGTCCGGTAGAGCAGTCACCCAGTGGTGATCCGTCGCAGGTTCGAATCCTGCTCGCAAAACGTTCGATAGCTCAGTCAGGTAGAGCGGTCATCCCGGATGACTTGGCGCGGGTTCGAATCCCGCTCGAACACTGCCCTCCACGGCAGTTACATCATTGATAGCAGTACCCGCCGGTGCGGCGCTTGGGGTGTGCAGTCTGCATCCGAAGCGCCACCGCCGGCCCGCCCGGTACGCGGATCGGGCAGGGGACAAGACGAACGTCGGCCGCAGGATTCGGCCACGGGACCAGGAGGTCCGGACGCGTCGTCTCTCCCCGGCTTCATCCGCGCTACCCGGCGGGTCGGCGACCACCGGCACCAAGGACAAACGAAAAGGAAGACAGAATATGAAAATGCTCAAGCGCTTTACCGTGAAGAAGAACGAACGTGGCCTGCTCTATTCGGAAGGGGATTTCGTCGCCATTCTCGAACCGGGCACCCATCGCCATTTCGACCTGCACAATCGCCTGAGCGTGGAAACCTTCAGCCTCGACCGGCCCCTGTTCGAGCACCGGCTGGCGGGTTATCTGCGCCAGTCCGAGCCGGCGCTGGTGGAGCAGTATTTCACCAGCATGGACGTCGGCAGCGATGAAGTCGGGCTGCGCTACGAGGACGGCCAGCTGGTGGAGATCCTGGCACCCGGCACCCGCCGCCTGTACTGGAAAGGCCAGATCGAGCAGCGCCTTGAGCGTCTTGATTTCAGCGAGCGTTATCGCCTTGATGCGGCGCTGGTGGCACGGCTCAACCAGCCGGCCCAGCGCGGTCGCGGTATCGCCGGGCTCGACGCCGTGCTGATGGTGCAGGTGCCGGCCTACCAGGTCGGTCTGCTGAAAGTGGACGGCGTGGTGGTGGAGTTGCTGCCGGCCGGGCAATACGGCTTCCTGCGCTTCAACCGCCAGGTGACGGTGGAGACCGTCGACATGCGGATCCAGGCCCTGGAAGTCGGCGGCCAGGAAATCCTCACCCGCGACAAGGTGAGTCTGCGCCTGAACCTGGTCGCCAGCTGGCGCTACAGCGATGTGTTGACTGCCTTCGCGCAATTGAGCAAGCCGCAAGAGCATCTGTACCGCGAGCTGCAGTTCGGTTTGCGCGCAGCGGTCGGCACCCGCACCCTCGATGAACTGCTGGAGAACAAGCAGCTGATCGACGAAGCGGTGACGGCGTACCTCGACGAGCGTCTGCCGGGCAGCGGCATCCAGGTCAGCAGCCTCGGTGTACGGGACATCATCCTGCCCGGCGAGATGAAGACCCTGCTCGCCCAGGTGGTGGAAGCGGAGAAGTCGGCCCAGGCCAACGTGATCCGCCGTCGCGAGGAAACGTCGGCGACCCGTTCGCTGCTCAACACGGCGAAGGTGATGGAAGAAAACCCCGTCGCCCTGCGCCTGAAGGAACTGGAAACCCTGGAGCGGGTGGCCGAGCGGATCGACCGGATCTCGGTGTTCGGCGGCCTCGACCAGGTGTTGAATGGATTGGTATCGCTGAAGCCGGCCTGAGCCGGCTTCGCACTCACGGAACACGAACATGAAAGACACAAGTTACAAAGTGCTGGAAGTGGCCGGCGGCAAGCCGGTCAAGGCCTGGATCGACGGCGTGCCGCTGGACCCGGGCGCCCGCGAGCAACTGCTGAACACCGCGCGCATGCCGTTCATCTTCAAGCACCTGGCGGTGATGCC
>DQAA01000307.1 GCA_003523465.1 Pseudomonas sp. | reverse complement strand
CGTGTGCAGGCGCCGCGTTTCTGTCCCTGGTGGCCCCGTGGTCGCTCGCGCTGAGCCCCGCCATGGGTGTCGGCAGCGCGCTGGCGTTCGGAGCCTATGGCGCGATCCGCTACCGCGATGCCCGCGTCATCCTGTGCTACCGGCGCAACATCCGTCGCCTGCCGCGCTACGTGATGACCAGCAAGGACGTGCCGGTCAGCCAGCAACGTCTGTTTGTGGGACGCGGCTTTCTGTGGGAGCAGAAACACACNNGACGTACCGGCCAGAGTTTCGGCGCTACGTCGAGCCGACGCCGGCCTATCGGCTGGCCCGGCGCCTGGAGGAACGGCTGGAGTTCGCGCCGTTCCCGCTGTCCCGGCTATCGAAACTCACCGGCTGGGACGTGCCTTTCAATCCGGTGCGGCCGCTGCCGCCAGTGGGCGGCCTGCCGCGCCTGCACGGCATCGAACCCGACGAGGTGGACGTCAGCCTGCCGCTGGGTGAGCGCGTGGGCCACTCCTTGGTTTTGGGAACGACAAGGGTGGGCAAAACACGTTTGGCCGAACTCTTCGTCACTCAAGACATCCGCCGGAGGAACGCCGCGGGCGAACACGAGGTCGTGATCGTCATCGACCCCAAAGGAGATGCCGATCTCCTGAAGCGGATGTATGTCGAGGCCAAGCGCGCGGGCCGCGAAGGCGAGTTCTATGTCTTCCATTTGGGGTGGCCGGACATTTCGGCACGCTACAACGCCGTAGGCCGATTCGGTCGCATCTCGGAAGTCGCCACCCGCATCGCGGGGCAGCTCTCCGGCGAAGGCAACAGCGCAGCCTTCAGGGAATTCGCGTGGCGCTTCGTCAACATCATTGCCCGCGCCTTGGTGGAACTGGGGCAGCGCCCGGACTACATGCTGATCCAGCGGCACGTCATCAACATCGACGCGCTGTTCATCGAGTACGCCCAGCACTACTTCGCCAAGACCGAGCCCAAAGCCTGGGAGGTGATCGTCCAGATCGAGGCCAAGCTCAACGAGAAGAACATCCCGCGCAACATGATTGGGCGCGAGAAGCGCGTGGTGGCGCTGGAGCAGTACCTATCCCAGGCCCGTAACTACGACCCGGTGCTCGACGGCCTGCGCTCGGCGGTTCGCTACGACAAGACGTATTTCGACAAGATCGTCGCGTCTTTGCTGCCGCTGCTGGAGAAGCTCACCAGCGGGAAGATTTCCCAGCTTCTGGCGCCGAACTATTCCGACCTGGCCGACCCCCGCCCGATCTTCGATTGGATGCAGGTCATCCGAAAGCGCGCAGTCGTCTATGTGGGCCTGGACGCGCTATCCGATGCCGAGGTCGCCGCAGCGGTCGGCAACTCGATGTTCAGCGATCTCGTTTCGGTGGCAGGCCATATCTACAAGCACGGGATCGATGACGGCCTGCCGGGCGCATCGGCTGGCACGCGCGTGCCGATCAACGTCCACGCGGATGAATTCAATGAACTGATGGGTGACGAGTTCGTGCCGCTGATCAACAAAGGCGGCGGCGCCGGTCTGCAGGTCACCGCGTACACGCAGACGCTTTCGGACATCGAGGCCCGTATCGGGAACCGCGCCAAAGCGGGTCAAGTGATTGGCAATTTCAACAATCTGTTCATGCTGAGGGTCAGGGAGACGGCCACCGCCGAACTGCTGACCCGGCAATTGCCGAAGGTCGAGGTCTATACGACCACCATCGTCTCCGGCGCGACCGACAGCTCGGACATCCGCGGCGCGACGGACTTCACCAGCAACACGCAGGACCGCATCAGCATGTCCAGCGTGCCGATGATCGAGCCGTCGCACGTCGTCGCCTTACCCAAGGGCCAATGTTTCGCATTGTTGCAGGGCGGCCAGCTTTGGAAGGTTCGCATGCCGCTGCCGGCACCGGACCCCGATGAGGTCATGCCGCAGGATCTGCAACAACTGGCGGGCTACATGCGCCAGAGCTACAGCGAGGCCACGCAGTGGTGGGAGTTCACCAGTTCCCCGGCGTTGCAGGACGGGGCCTTGCCCGACGACCTGTTGGATGATGCCGCTGCGGCCGAACCTGGCCCGGTGGCCACCGACGACAGCGCCGGCAATGAGGCCTCGCCATGAAGGATGCCGCCTCGACCGCGCAGCGGGAGCAGAACCAGCGCCAAGGCCTGATCGTCGGCACCATCACCTTGCCGTTCCGGCTGCTGGGGGTGCTGATCGGCTCGCTGCTGTTCTCCATTGTCGTGGAGTGCGTCGGAATGCACCTGTTCTGGAAGGACGAGGGCTGGCGACACTCCCAGCAGATGTTGCAGTACGAGTTGGGGCACCTGTCCAACCACTTCACGCGCAGCGTGGTCGTGCAGGAACCGGGGCGCACGGCGCACGAGCTGGTGGATACCGGATACGAATGGGTGTTCGTGCGCTCGGGCTTGCTGGAGCGCATGAGCCAGACCGCCGAGCGCGCCCGTGCACCCAGCCACGGGCAGACACGCAACTTTCGCTACTACATCAGCCAGGCCTATGTCTGGACCGAGAGCTACCTGATCGCCGCAGCCTTCACGACGCTGACCTTCCTTGTGCGCCTGCTGGTCCTGGTGCTCACGTTGCCGCTGATCCTCACCGCGGCATTCGTCGGCCTGATCGACGGCCTAGTGCGGAGGGACGTGCGCCGGTTCGGCGCGGGCCGCGAATCGGGCTTCATCTACCACCGCGCGAAAGCAAGCCTGATGCCGCTGGCCGTTCTGCCCTGGGTCACGTACCTGGCCTTGCCGATCTCGGTGCATCCACTGCTGATTCTGCTGCCGAGCGCCGCCTTGCTGGGGCTGGCCGTGAGCCTGACCGCGGGCAGCTTCAAGAAATACCTTTAGGCGAATGCTGTCCCGCGTGGCTGTAGTGCTCATCGGTTCTGCAGAACATCTAACGCAGCGTCCAACGCCGTAATCGATTCGACAATGACTCTCACTAAGGAGCGGTCGAACTCGTGGTCTCGCTGGGAATCGTGGACACCGCTGTTGAGACACCCCCATTCAATGCTTCCTGCACCAACACCAAGCAGCCGGGTCAAAGCGACAACGACGTCTGGCGCGCCAGCATGCTGCGCGGAGATGCGATCGACGGCTGATCTCAACTTTGCGCATTTGTTGTTCAATTCCCAGGGGGAGCGTGGCCCGCCTAGCTTGAGTTCGATGCGCCCATCTGCTCGCCGGCCCAGCCAAGTCCAGAGACGGTCAGTCAGACTCTCCAGCGCGGGCCGCGCCTGGCGCAGCGCCTCACGCTTCTCATCGGCTGCCAACGCCTGCTGGGCCAACAGGACGTAGTTCTTCGTCGGTGGATCGCTGTCAACGCGCAGCTCATGCTCGCCCTGGTGCGGGAGGAACTTGTAGCGCTTGATGGACCCGGCCCGCCGGGCGCCCAATTCCTGCTGGATCCGGTGCAGAAACTCCTCGGCGTGTGAGGTGAGGATGACCTGCTTGCCGACGAGCAAGCCATCCTCGAAGAAGGTACGCCAGATTCCGTCACGATGGTCATCGTCGATCGCGTTGACGACGTCATCGAAAATGACCACGGGGCACCCCTGCGCGATGTTCTTCGCCAGCAGAATCGCCAGACCCAGGCACTTGATATGCCCTTCGCTGAAGACCACCAGCGCGTCATAGCGCACGCCAGGCTCACCGGTGAACTCTACTTCGATCTTGCCGTTTTCGGCGACAGGCAGCCACAACGCGTGCAAGAGGTCGCCAGGCGGATCAGCACGATTGAATGCGTTGTACAGATTGCGTGCCTGTTCTCCGAGGCCCTGGAGCAGCACGCCCGGCAATGCGGCCAAGTAGGCTTGGATTTCGGGCAAGAAGCCGTCGTAGGCGGCCTTGACCCGCAGGTGGTGCGCGACTACCGGCACTTCGGTTGCGACCGACTCGATCAACTCACGGTTCGCCTCGTCAAATTGGGCCACGGTCTGGCGGGCAGCGGCCATTTCTTGGTCGGCTGTCATGCGTATGGTCCGCAGCCGTTCGATCTCCAGCCGGTGCTGGTACAGTGCGTCCCGCTCCCGGGCCAGCGCCCCGCGCAGGGCATGCG
>DQAA01000298.1 GCA_003523465.1 Pseudomonas sp. | reverse complement strand
GCGTTGTGGGTGGCGAACTGCGGGTAGATGACTTCCGGCACCGACAGCAGCTTGCGGGCGCAGGCGATGTAGGAAACGTCGGTGTACACCTTGCGGGTGTAGACCGGGTAGCCTTCCAGGCCCTCGATTTGCGCGCGCTTGATCTCGCTGTCCCAGTACGCGCCTTTCACCAGGCGGATCATCAGGCGGTGACGGCTGCGGCGGGCCAGGTCGATGACGTAGTCGATCACGTACGGGCAGCGCTTCTGGTAGGCCTGGATGACGAAGCCGATACCGTTCCAGCCGGTCAGTTGCGGCTCGAAGCACAGGCGCTCGAGCAGGTCCAGCGACAGCTCCAGGCGGTCGGCTTCCTCGGCGTCGATGTTCAGGCCGATGTCGTATTGCTTGGCCAGCAGGGTCAGGGACAGCAGGCGCGGGTACAGCTCGTCCATCACGCGCTCGTACTGGGCGCGGCTGTAGCGCGGGTGCAGGGCCGAAAGCTTGATCGAGATGCCCGGGCCTTCATAGATGCCGCGGCCGTGGGAGGCCTTGCCGATGGAGTGGATGGCCTGCTCGTAGGACGCGAGGTATTTCTGCGCGTCGTGCTCGGTCAGTGCGGCTTCGCCGAGCATGTCGTAGGAATAGCGGAAGCCTTTCGATTCGAACTTGCTGGCGTTGGCCAGGGCTTCGGCGATGGTTTCGCCGGTGACGAACTGCTCGCCCATCAGGCGCATGGCCATGTCGACGCCCTTGCGGATCATCGGCTCGCCGCTCTTGCCGATGATGCGGCTGAGGGNNGGTGAGGCCGGATTCGTTATGGGTGGAGACCAGCTTGCCGGTCAGCAGCAGGCCCCAGGTGGCCGCGTTGACGAACAGCGACGGGCTGTTGCCCAGGTGTGGCTGCCAGTTGCCGGTGCTGATCTTGTCGCGGATCAGGGCATCGCGGGTGCCTTTGTCGGGGATGCGCAGCAGGGCTTCGGCCAGGCACATCAGGGCGACGCCTTCCTGGGAGGACAGGGAGAATTCCTGCAGCAGGCCCTGGACGATGCCGGCACGGCCACCGGCGCTTTTCTGGTTACGCAGTTTTTCCGCGATGCCGGCGGCCAGCTTGTTGGTGGCTTCGGCTTGCGCTGCGGGCAGGCNNCTGCTCCAGCAGCATCGGTACCACTTCCTGTTCCGGGCGGCGGTAGGCGGAGGTGATGGCGGCGCGCAGCACGGACTGCGGCAGGATGCTTTCGGCGAATTCGAGGAAGCACTGATGGCTGTGGTCGGGCTGCACGTCACCCGCATCGTCGCCATTGTGTCCGGCCTGACCGTTGAGCTCGGTCAGGGTAGCACCACCCTCCAGCTTCTCCAGGTAATTGAAGATCGCCTGCTTGATCAACCAGTGCGGCGTGCGGTCGATGGACTGCGCAGCTGCCTTGAGTCGCTCACGGGTCGGGTCGTCAAGTTTGACCCCAAGGGTGGTCGTCGCCATTTCTTATCCTCTTTATTGCCACTGGGCCGTGGCTAAGCTGGCGCCAAGATTAGCCGTGCGCGTTTCCGGGTGCAACCTAGTGCAACCCAAATTTTTCCGGGCGGTGGTGCAACTCGTCCGGCACCCTAAAACCCCACGACAGAAACGGCTTTTAATGGTGCATTTGCTTATGGAAACGGCGTTTTTTGCGCCGAAAAGGAGCAAAAAGACGTTGTTGTCGGATTTTTCACACAAGGTGCAACTACCTTTGTAAAAAAGGTTGCACCAGATTTGGGTTGTGACATAGGGTTCGCCGCCTGGGTGCAACCCCCATGAAGGGTTGTCGCTACATAAAAACAAACGCCAGGGCGCAAGACATGACTGCAAGTAACCCCATCACGATCACGTTCGTGATCTATATCGCGGCAATGGTGCTGATCGGCTTCATGGCCTATCGCTCCACCAAGAACCTTTCTGACTACATTCTCGGTGGTCGCAGCCTCGGCAGCGTGGTGACCGCGCTTTCCGCCGGTGCTTCGGACATGAGCGGCTGGCTGCTGATGGGCTTGCCTGGCGCGATCTACATGTCGGGCCTGTCGGAGGCCTGGATCGCCATCGGCCTGACCGTCGGTGCCTACCTCAACTGGCTGTTCGTCGCCGGTCGCCTGCGGGTACAGACCGAGCACAACGGCGATGCGCTGACCCTGCCGGACTACTTCGCCAGCCGTTTCGAAGATAAAAGCGGCCTGCTGCGGATCATCTCCGCTGTGGTGATCCTGGTGTTCTTCACCATCTATTGCGCTTCCGGCATCGTTGCCGGTGCCCGTTTGTTCGAAAGCACCTTCGGCATGTCCTACGAGACCGCGCTGTGGGCCGGTGCTGCCGCGACCATCGCCTACACCTTCGTTGGCGGTTTCCTGGCGGTGAGCTGGACCGACACCGTGCAGGCCGGCCTGATGATCTTCGCCTTGCTGCTGACGCCGATCTTCGTGCTGCTGGCCACCGGCGGCGTGGACACCACCTTCCTCGCCATCGAAGCGCAGAACCCTGCCAACTTCGACATGTTCCGCAACGCCAGCTTCATCGGCATCATCTCGCTGATGGGCTGGGGCCTGGGCTACTTCGGTCAGCCGCACATCCTGGCGCGCTTCATGGCCGCCGACTCGGTGAAGTCGATCGCCAACGCCCGCCGCATCTCCATGACCTGGATGATCCTGTGCCTGGCCGGTACCTGCGCCGTGGGCTTCTTCGGTATCGCCTACTTCTCGGCGCATCCTGAAGTGGCTGGTCCGGTTACCGAGAACCACGAGCGCGTGTTCATCGAGCTGGCCAAGATCCTGTTCAACCCGTGGATCGCCGGTGTCCTGCTGTCGGCCATCCTGGCTGCCGTCATGAGTACCCTGAGCTGCCAGTTGCTGGTCTGCTCCAGCGCCCTGACCGAGGACTTCTACAAGACCTTCCTGCGCAAGAAAGCTTCGCAGCTGGAACTGGTCTGGGTCGGTCGCCTGATGGTGCTGGCGGTTGCGCTGGTCTCCATCGCCCTGGCGGCCAACCCGGAAAACCGCGTGCTGGGCCTGGTTGCCTACGCCTGGGCCGGCTTCGGTGCCGCCTTCGGTCCGGTGGTGCTGCNNGTGGAAAGGCATGACCCGCAACGGTGCGCTGGCCGGTATCGTGGTCGGTGCCCTGACCGTGATCCTGTGGAAGAACTACTCGGGCACCAGCCTGTACGAAATCATCCCGGGCTTCATCTTCGCCACCATCGCCATCGTGCTGGTGAGCAAGGCGGGCCGTGTGTCGTCCAGCATGGTAGAGCGCTTCGAGAAGGCCGACGCGGACTATCACGCCAACAAGTGATCGCTGACCTCGGTTGAAACGGCGNNGGGCCGCTGTCGTTTCGGCGGGCGCAACCTGACGTCGCCGGCCTGACAGGGTAAACTTCCCGGCCCCTCAGGAGTTGCCATGAACTATCGTCACGCCTTCCACGCCGGCAACCATGCCGACGTCTTCAAGCACATCGTGCTCACCCGCCTCATCGCCCTGATGTCGCGCAAGGAGCAGCCGTTCGCCTATATCGACACCCACGCCGGCCTCGGTCTGTACGACCTGCAGGGCGACCAGGCGACCCGTACCGGCGAGTGGATCGAAGGCATCGGCCGGCTCTGGGGGCGTGAAGACCTGCCGGCGATCACCGAGGACTACCTGCGTATCGTCAAGCGCCTGAACGCCGATGGCGAGCTGCGTTACTACCCCGGTTCGCCGGAGCTGGCGCGGCGGATGGCGCGTCAGCAGGATCGCGTGCTGCTCAACGAGAAACACCCGGAGGACGGGCGTTTGCTCAAGGAGAACATGAAGAAGGATCCGCGGGTCGCCGTGCACCTGGGTGAGGGCTGGCACGTGCCGCGGGCGCTGTTGCCGGTGCAGGAAAAACGCGCTGTGATGCTGATCGACCCGCCGTTCGAGCAGCCTGACGAGCTCAAGCGTTGCTCCAACTCGATGAAGGAAGCGATCGGCCGCATGCGCCAGACCGTCGCGGCGATCTGGTACCCGATCAAGGAGCAGAAGCAACTGGTGCGCTTCTACCAGGACCTGACCAGCACCGGCGCGCCGAAACTGCTGCGTGTCGAGCTGTATGTCCACCCGCAGGACACCCCGCAGAGCCTGAATGGCTCGGGCCTGGCCATCGCCAACCCGCCGTGGGGGCTGGAGGAGGAGTTGCGCGACTTCCTGCCTTGGCTGGCTGAATGCCTGGGGCAGACGGGCGGGAGCTGGCGGATGGATTGGTTGATCGCCGAGTAATCCCTGCCTTTCTGGTGGTCTTGAGGGCCTCATCGCGGGTGAACCC
>DQAA01000527.1 GCA_003523465.1 Pseudomonas sp. | reverse complement strand
CAGAGCAGGGCATGCAGGATGATCCGCGTCACCACGAACAGCGAGCCGTTGTCCCGCACCAGCACCAGCCAGCGCCCGTCGGGCACCTTCAGCGCCACGCCATCGCAGCTGTCCGCTGGCAGGTGCGGGTCGTCGGCATCGAGACAGCGCTTGAGCTCATGGATGCGCCCGTCCAGGCCAAGGCCGGCGGGCATCTGGCGGATCTGCCCGCCGAGAGGGTTGAACTGCTGGTCGAACAGGCCGTAGGCGTCGAAGCTGCGTTCCTCGAAGGCCTGGCTGGCGATCAGCGCATCGTCCAGCTGCTTGCCGCTCATATGGGCGAACAGGTGCTGGCGCTGGGTCAGGGAATGCCGGGTCAGCTTGTTCAGGTAGCTGGACACCTCGAGGTAGAGCACACCCATCAGGATGCTGCTCCAGGCCACGAAGAGAAAGCTGTACAGCGCCAGCAGGCGGCTGGTGGATGAGCTCCAGCCCTTATGCGGGTTCGGCAATGGCATAGCCGGAGCCTCGCACGGTGCGAATCAGCGGCGTCTGCCCCGGTGCGTCGATCTTCTTGCGCAGGCGGCCGATATGCACGTCGATCAGGTTGGTGCCCGGATCGAAGTGATAGCCCCAGACTTCCTCGAAAATCATCATCCGGGTGATGACCTGCCCGGAATGGCGCATGAGGAATTCCAGCAACTTGTACTCGGTGGGCAGCAGGTTGAGGGCCTGCTCGCCGCGCCGGGCCTCGTGGCTGATCAGGTCCAGTTCGAGATCGGCGACCTGCAGACGGGTTTCGGTCATCGGCACGCTGTTGCGGCGTAGCAGGACTTCGACCCGGGCGGCCATTTCGTCGGACGCGAAGGGTTTGGTCAGGTAATCGTCACCGCCGGCGCGCAGGCCGCGGACCCGTTCGTCGACATCGGAAAGGGCGCTGATCATCAGGATCGGCGTGGCGATCTTCAGGTTGCGCAGGGTGGTGACGATGGTCAGGCCGTCGACTTCCGGCAGCATGCGGTCGACGGTGATCAGGTCATAGCCGCCGGCGATGGCGCGGGCCAAGCCTTCGCGGCCATTGTCGACCCAGTCGACGTCGAGACCGTGGCTGGAAAGTTCGGCGACGATTTCCTGGCCGGTGACGGCATCGTCTTCGATAGTCAGTACGCGGGGCATGCTTTTACCTGGGCGGCGGTTGAAGGTTTTGATTGTGCCAAAGAATAGGCAACGCCCGGGTTAAAGGAAATTCATCTTGGGGAAAGGTTGTCGCGGGGCAGGGCGCCCCGCGACGGAGGGCGCATCAGGCGACCTTGACGATCCAGCCCGCAGGCGCTTCGACGTCACCGCTCTGGATGCCGGTCAGTTCGGCGTAGAGCTTTTTGGTGACCGGGCCGACTTCGGTTTCGCTGTGGAACACGTGCAGCTTGCCGTCGTACTGGATGCCGCCGATCGGGGTGATCACCGCGGCGGTCCCGCAGGCACCGGCTTCCTTGAACTTGGCGATCTCGTCGATCAGCACGTCACCTTCGATGACCTTCAGGCCCAGGCGCGAGGCGGCCAGTTCCATCAGCGACAGACGGGTGATGCCCGGCAGTACGGACGCGGATTTCGGAGTGATGAATTCGTTGTCGGCGGTGATGCCGAAGAAGTTGGCCGAACCGACTTCCTCGATCTTGCTGTGGGTCAGCGGGTCGAGGTAGATGGCGTCGGCGAAGCCTTGCTTCTTGGCTTCGGCGCCCGGCATCAGGCTGGCCGCGTAGTTGCCGCCGACCTTGGCCGCGCCGGTGCCTTGTGGCGCTGCACGGTCGTAGCCGGAGATGACGAAGTTGTGCGGGGTCATGCCGCCCTTGAAGTACGAGCCGACCGGGATGGCGAAGACCGAGAAGATGAACTCCGGCGCGGTGCGAACGCCGACGTTGTCACCCACGCCGATCACGAACGGACGCAGGTACAGGGCACCCTTGCCGTACGGTGGAACGAAACGCTCGTTGGCCTTGACCACTTGCTTGCAAGCCTCGATGAAGGCGTCGGTCGGCACTTGCGGCATCAGCAGGCGGGCGCAGCTGCGGGCCATGCGCGCGGCGTTCTGGTCAGGGCGGAACAGGTTGATCGAGCCGTCCTGGCAACGGTAGGCCTTGAGGCCTTCGAAGCATTGCTGGCCGTAGTGCAGGGCAGTGGAGCCTTCGCTGATGTGCAGGACGTTGTCTTCGGTCAGGGTGCCCGCGTCCCACGCGCCGTCGCGCCATACGGAAAGGAAGCGCTTGTCGGTCTTGATGTAGTCGAAGCCCAGCTTGTCCCAGTTAATGCTTTCGTTGCTCATGGCACCCTCGATCTGTTTGGCAAAGGCCTGCCGGTCTTGATCCCTGGCCAGGCCGCGCTGTGCGCGCAAGGGGCTCACGATAATACATCCCGTGCGGATCGGAAACGCCTGTCGGCAGATTCGCCGGGACTATTCGTCGTCCATTCGTAGCAGCCGGCTCGCACTCGCATTTACCGGCTGCGGTGGTAGATAGGACTTTTTCAGGTTTGAAGTTCCGATCGAAGTTGCGCTTTTTCAATGAGGAATTTGCCATTTTTAAAACCGGATCCCGCCTTTAGCCTGAATGCCCCATTCAAGGACGAGAGGGCTGCACCATGACCGCCACCCCC
>DQAA01000356.1 GCA_003523465.1 Pseudomonas sp. | reverse complement strand
CGTGGGCCTGGGCCAGGCGCCAGACGCGGCGCAGGAAGCGGCTCGCACCCTCGACGCCGGAGTCGGACCACTCCAGGCTCATGTCGGGCGGCGAGGCGAACATCATGAACAGGCGGCAGGTATCGGCGCCGTAGGCATCGATCATGGCTTGCGGGTCGACGCCGTTGTTCTTGGACTTGGACATCTTCTCGGTGCCGCCGATTTCCACCGGCAGGCCGTCGGTCTTCAGGCGTGCGCCGATGATCTTGGCCTTGGCATCGCGTTCGATCTCGACGTCGGCCGGGTTGAACCAGTCCTTGCCGCCGTTGGCTGCGACACGGTAGTAGGTTTCGGCAACGACCATGCCCTGGGTCAGCAGGTTCTTGAACGGCTCGTTGGAGCTGACCAGGCCTTCGTCACGCATCAGCTTGTGGAAGAAGCGTGCGTAGAGCAGGTGCAGGATGGCGTGTTCGATACCGCCGATGTACTGGTCCACCGGCAGCCAGTGGTTGGCCGCTTTCGGGTCGACCAGGCCACCTTCGTAGTTGGGCGAGGCGTAGCGGGCGAAGTACCAGGACGACTCGACGAAGGTGTCCATGGTGTCGGTTTCGCGCTTGGCCGCGGTGCCGCATTTCGGGCAGGTGCACTCGTAGAACTCGGGCATCCGCGCCAGTGGCGAACCGGCGCCGTCCGGCACCACGTTCTCCGGCAGGGTGACCGGCAGTTGGTCTTCCGGCACCGGCACGTCGCCGCAGGACGGGCAGTGGATGATCGGGATCGGGCAGCCCCAGTAGCGCTGGCGGCTGATGCCCCAGTCGCGCAGGCGGAACTGGGTGCGGGACTTGCCCAGCTCCTTGCTGATCAGCGCAGCCTCGATAGCGTCGAATGCGCCGGCGAAGTCCAGGCCGTCGAATTCGCCGGAGTTGATCAGTTGGCCATGCTCGCCGTAGGCGGCCTGCCATTCGCTGCCGACTTCGTCACCGGCACTGGTGCGGACCACGGCCTTGATCGGCAACTGGTACTTGGTGGCGAACTCGAAGTCGCGTTCGTCGTGGGCCGGAACGGCCATGACCGCGCCGTCGCCGTAGTGCATCAGCACGTAGTTGGCGACCCAGACCGGCAGTTTCTCGCCGGTCAGCGGGTGACGGACCATCAGGGAAGTGGCGAGGCCTTTCTTCTCCTGGGTGGCGATGTCGGCTTCGGCGACGCTGCCGCTCTTGCATTCATCGATGAAGGCTTGCAGCGCCGGGTTGCCCTGGGCGGCCAGGGTGGCCAGCGGGTGCTCGGCGGCGACGGCGACGTAGGTGGCGCCCATGAGGGTGTCAGGACGGGTAGTGAAGACTTTCAGTGCGCCGGACTGGCCGATGCTGGCCTCGTCGTAGGGGAACTGCACTTCCATGCCGCGGGACTTGCCGATCCAGTTGCGCTGCATGGTCTTGACCTGCTCGGGCCAGCCCGGCAGCTCGTCGAGGCTTTCCAGCAGTTCGTCGGCGTAGTCGGTGATCTTGAAGTAGTACATCGGGATTTCGCGCTTCTCGATCAGCGCGCCCGAACGCCAGCCACGGCCGTCGATGACCTGCTCGTTGGCCAGTACGGTCTGGTCGGCAGGGTCCCAGTTCACGGTGCCGTTCTTGCGGTAGATCACGCCTTTTTCGAACAGGCGGGTGAACAGCCATTGTTCCCAGCGGTAGTAGTCCGGCTTGCAGGTGGTGACTTCGCGGGACCAGTCGATCGCCAGGCCCAGGCTTTTCAGCTGGGCTTTCATGTAGGCGATGTTTTCGTAGGTCCACTTGGCGGGCGCGACGTTGTTCTTCATCGCGGCGTTTTCCGCCGGCATGCCGAAGGCGTCCCAGCCCATCGGCTGCAGGACGTTCTTGCCGAGCATGCGCTGGTAGCGGGCGATCACGTCGCCGATGGTGTAGTTGCGCACATGCCCCATGTGTAGCTTGCCGCTCGGGTACGGGAACATCGACAGGCAGTAGTAGGTGTCCTTGCCTGGCTGTTCACTGACTTCAAAAGACTTTTGCTCGTCCCAGTAGGACTGGGCGGCGGCTTCGATTTCGCGGGGCTGATAGTGTTCGTGCATGGCTACTTTGCGCTGAGAAATGGGAGACCTTATCCAGGCTGGTCGCTGACCGTTTTCGCCCGGCAATCCGGTGTCAAGAGAGAACGCCGTAGCATACATGACCCCCAACGGTCGTGGGAAACCCTGATTGCATGGGCGGACGGCCGCAGGGGCCGTTGGTCGCGGCGTCCGGCCCGTTTCACGGGTGACGCTAAGCTCATTCGTGGGGGAGATGAATTTTATCTTCAATGAGGTGAACGGATGGGAGAGTCGCAGCAACATGCACCGAAACCGGAAGTCTACGAACGCCTGATCGATCGCCTGGGACTGGCCCTGGACGTGGCCCGCACCTCGCTGCGATTGCGCGATGAAATGCCCGCCGAACTGGAACTGCGAGGCCTGAGCCGAGCCGAGTTCGACGTCATCAAGGCCTGGCTGGAAGCTGCTCCGGCGCGTGGCCAGAAGATTTCCGTCGCACTACCCCCGGTAGAAACGCCCACCCCTGGCCGGGTCATCTGGCTCAAGGACCGGACGCGTTCCGCCACAGCGGCCAAATCCAGAACGCGGCACTTCAAATAACCGTTCGGGATATCAACGGCGCAGGATGGAGTGCGCCACACGGAATTCCTCACTCTGACCGGCGCCTGGTTTTATCAGGCGCCGTTTTTCATTAGGCTGCCGGCATTTTCATGGAGATGCCCGATGCCTTTTCGCTTTTTCGTCAAACAATGGTTGATGCCGCCTGGCGTGCTGTTTCTCTTGCTGCTTGCCGCCTGGTGGCTGCGCAAGTCCTGTCCGCGGACCGCGCGGCTGTGCTTCGTCGTCGGGCTTGGCGGGTTGTGGGTGATGAGCCTGCCGGTGGTGGTGCAGCAAGTGGCCACGGTTATCGAGACCGAAC
>DQAA01000583.1:1600-16433 GCA_003523465.1 Pseudomonas sp. | reverse complement strand
TACGCCGTGACAGCAACGCACGAGCGGCTGCAGGCAACCCGTGTAGCGGTGAAAGCAACTGCCGCACGCCAGGTTTCAAGTCGCTCACGGCGCGGCCTTTCAACGCCCACTGCACCAAGGTCTCCAGCAGCACGCCGTCATCCTCGCAGCAGGCGTTGATGAACTCACCGCCAAAGTCCGTACAGGCAAAGGCATTGAAGCGTTCGCCCTGGGCACGCACCAGCCCAAGGGCCAGCAAGGCCTGGCCGGAGCCCATGCGCATCGGCTGGCTGACATAGAAGCCAGGCTTGCACAGGGTCTTGAAGTCAAAACCGGCCTTGCCGCGCAATTTCTCCGAACCGCGCACCCGGCTATCACCCTGACCGTTGTCGCGGGTGAGCGCGAAATAGCAGCCCAAGGCTTCGATGGCATTGGCCACGGCGATATTCGAGTGCGTCATCCCGTGCCGGCGCAGGGCCTGGGCCAGGGCAACACCCAGGGTCGCCAGCAGCAATTGCTTGGCGTACCAGACAGCACCCATGCCGGGCACGGCCCGCTCGTTATACTCGCGCACCGCCGCACCGATATCGAGTGTGCGGGTGCGTCGCTCGCTACCCACGTGATCCGGGCCACACAACCCCCAGGTCATGGTCATGACGCTATCCTCTTCATCCGTGGGAAGATCGGTATTAGTGCTGGCACAAGGCCGCTAACGATAGCAAAATGCCGCAATCGCAACCAGTTCGCAGGGAGGCCCACGTCATGACCGGCTGCAGCCGCTGCGTTCCCTTACGCCCATGAACGTATTTGATATACGCAAGGATTCGTATCGAACATGTTGAATACCCAGCGCACCTACCTCGCCTACCTGAAATCCATCCCGCCACTGCTGGCCGAGACCTCGATCCGTATCGACGAGGTGACGACGCTGCAGGACGATATCCAGCACACCGAACTGCTGGTACCCGTCATCGGCGCCTATAGCGCGGGCAAAAGCAGCCTGCTCAATGCGTTTCTCGGGGAGAATGTGCTGGGCGTGGGCTTGGCGCCGGAGACCGAACTGGCCACCGAGTTGCGCTACGCCAGCGACCCTCATCTGTTGGCGGTCCGCGCCGATGGCAGCAGCGAGCGCCTGACCGTCGACGACCTTGCCACGATCAAACCCCGGGCCGGCGAATTCACTCACCTTCAGTTGCACCTCGACAACCCGCGCCTCAAAGCCCTGCCCTCACTGGTATTGGTAGACATGCCGGGCTTCGGGTCCTCCCTGGGCAACCACAACAAGGCGATCGCCCATTACCTGCCGCGTGGCGTGCACTTCATCGTGGTAACCAGCGTCGAGGACGGCAACATCACCCAGTCGATGCTGCGGCAACTGGACGACCTGCAGACCTATGGCCGGGATTTCACCTTCCTGCTGAACAAGGTCAACCTGCGCGCCGACGATGAGGTGCAGGACGTCGCCGAGCTGATCGACGAGCAGATCAGCCTCAACTTCGCCGACACCCGCCCCCTAGTATGCATCGGCCTCGACGGCGACAAGCGCCTGGGCGAAGTGCTGGCCGACCTGCAACCCGAGGAAATCGTCCGCCAGGTCTTCGAAGACCGCCTCAAGGACCTGACCCACGGGCTGCTGAACCAGATCAACCTGGCATTGACCACGTTGAAGAAGAACCAGGCCGAAAACGACCATGCCCTGAGCGAATTGACCCATGCAGTCCGCCAGATCGAACGCAAGCGCGACGGCATTCTGGAAGACTTGCGCGACCGCCAGCTGGACCAGGCCGTCGACAATTGCCTCGATGTGGTCGGCCGTGAGCTCGACAACGCCCAGTCGGAACTGGTCAACGCCGGCCTGGCCGGGAATCAGGAGGCGTTTTCGCGGATCGTCTCCGAAGTCGTGCGGGGCTCGATGACCCGCACCATCAAGGAACAGATGGACCTGCTCAGCCGCACCGTGGTCAGCGACTTTGCGCAAACCGTGGGCGACCTGGGCAGGAGCATGGGCCAGTTCAGCAACGACCCCAACTGGCTGGAGCAGCTCACCGGCAGGATCAACCGGTCCCTGCAAAAGACTGGGGAGACACTGGGGCACTGGAGCAAGTCCCTGGCGGCGCGCAATGGCAACGAACTGGAAAGGCTGAAGCAGGAAACCGGCTGGAAGGAAGGCAACCCACTGCCTAGGGTGAGCTACCAGGGCCTGGCCACGGTACTGGCGGTGACCACCTCGGTGGTCAATCCGCTGATCGAGCTGGCCATCATCTTCCTTCCGCAGATCCTGTCGTTCTTCAACGAAGGACGTCAGCGCGATCAACTGCGCCAGAAAGTGACCAACGAGATC
Organism: Pseudomonas sp.; assembly: GCA_003523465.1. Classification (GTDB taxonomy): domain Bacteria; phylum Pseudomonadota; class Gammaproteobacteria; order Pseudomonadales; family Pseudomonadaceae; genus Aquipseudomonas. The sequence goes on along the minus strand of DQAA01000583.1, from coordinate 14,113 downwards.
ATCCCGTCGGTCAAGCGCGAGCTGCGGGACCGGCTGCCGGCACTGCTCGCCGAACAGATGGACGTCCTGGTGACCCAGGTCGGCGCGGAATTCGGTCACGAGATCGTTGAAAAGCAGAAGCTCATCGACGAGCTGGTCACCACCCGCAACCAGGATGCAGAGGCTGCCGGGCATCAGATCGCCCTGTTGAGCAGCGCCCGAGAACAACTCCAGCAACTCGCCAAGCAAGCCCTCTACGAGCCGCGCCAATGAACGCACAGCACCTCCTGGACCTGAGCCAGCGCTTCCATGAGTGGATGGAGAAATACAACCCGGAACTGGAAAAGGACATCGCCCAGTGGCTGCAAAAGCATGCCATCGACCGCCCCGAAGCCCTGGAGAAGGCCTTCGACCAATTGGCCGAGGATGATCGCCTTCTGCAGATCGGTGTCGTGGGGAGGGTCAAGGCCGGCAAGTCCTCGCTGCTCAATGCGCTGATCTTCGACGGACACTCGATCCTGCCCAAGGCAGCGACACCGATGACCGCAGCGCTGACCACGCTGACCTACGGTGATGCCTTCGGCGCGCAGGTCCAGTTCTACACTGCCGCCGACCGGGAAAACATCGAGCAAAGCTCCTTGCGCTACGAACAGCGCCTGCGCGAGGAGAAGGCCCAGGCCTTCGAAACCCTGAGGCAGCGTCGCCTACGCAGCGGACGCAGCGTCGATGACGAGCAGTTCCATGCCGATGTCGAGAAAACCGCGCAACGTGCCCTCCAGGGCGAACATGCCCTGGTCGCGGCCCATGATCAGTGGCAGCGCATTCGCGGTCTGAAAATCGACCTCGCGGCTCTCGACAGCGAAGCCCGCCTGCATGCCGCCGACGCCCAGGCGCTGGCCAGACAGTTGCTCGATTATGTGAGCGCCGATGGCGAGTACATGCCACTGACCAAGAGCGTGGACATCTTCCTGCCCCTGGACCCGCTGCGGAACCTGCGCATCATCGACACGCCGGGCCTGAACGACCCGGTCCAGTCCCGCGAGGAGCGCACCACCGCCCTGCTCAAACACTGCGACGTGGTGTTCATAGTCAGCCCTGCCGGTCAGTTCCTCAGCGAACAGGACATCGAGATGATGAGCCGGATCACCCAGAAGGAAGGCGTGCAGGAGCTGGTTTTGATCGCCAGTCAGGTCGACAACCAGCTGTATGGCAGCGACACCCGCCAGCCAACCCTGCAAAGCGCTCTGGACAAGATCACCCGCACCCTCGGCACGCATATGGTCGATACCCTGCAACGCTTGAAGGTTCAGCACCCGGAGATCGGTGCGACCTTCGACAGCCTGATCGAGCGAGGCGCCGGCCGGGTACTGTATACCTCGGGCATCTGCCGCAGCCTATCGGTGCGCTTCGAACAGCAGGATGGCTGGGACAGCGGCGAGTGCAAGGCCTGGGACAACCTGCGCACCCACTACCCCGACTTTTTCACCCCCGAGCATGCCGAGCGCTGCCGGGGCAATCTCGACCTGTTAGCCAATACCGAGGCATTGCGCGCGGTGCTGGAGGAAGTCCGCCAGCAGAAAGCGCGGATCATCCAGGACCGTCGCGAAGAGCTCGTGCGCGCCAAAGCCTGCGCCCTGGAAGCGTTCCGGGCCGACCTGCTGGACTTCACCCAGGCCAAGTACCAGGAAGTGCGCAGCGCCGACATCGATAGCCTCAAGGCCCAGCGGCGAAAACTGGACAGCCTTATGGAGGTGGGCATCCATGAGCTGGATAACGTCCTGGAGGACTGCGCAGCGGAGTTTTGCCAGACCCTGAAGCGGGATCTCACCAAGGAGCTCGACGCCGTCTATCGCTCGACGCTCAAGGATGTCGGAAACTCGTCGGAAGAAGAGACGAAACACCTCACCAGGGTGCGCGACAGCGCCGCAGCAAAAGTCGCCAACTGGATCTGGGGCGGCGGTACCGAAACCTACCAGCACACCGAGTTCAAGCTGTACTGGCTCCAGGTCCGCGAGGGTCTGGAAGAGTTTGCCAACGGCCTGGGCGGGAGTCTGAAGGGCATGAGCAAAACGCTCGCTAAAAAGTTCCGGGAGGACCTGATCAAGGCCTCTACCGCGGTCGCAAGGCGCCATCTGGGCGACGATCTCGACCCGGCGCTGGTCATCCGCACCACCAAATCCCTGGCTGCGGCGCTGAAGTTGCCCGCTTTCGAGCTCGACACCCGGCAGTTGAACAATCTTCAGGGCACTGGAAGCGTCCTGATGGACAAAGAGGCGCGAACGTTCCTCCAGGAGGCAAAGACTCTCCTGGAATCACTCAAGAGACAGGCCCTGAAGCAAATACGCGAGTTCGCAGATGATGTGCCCGACCGGCTCCCGACCTCCTTCAGCAGCGCATTCTTCCAGGACATGCGCGAACGCATGGAGCAGCTGGAACAGCAAGTCGACAACGCTCTCATGACCCTGGACCGCCTGCAACGCATGGCCCGGGAGCTGGAAGCGGCATGAAGACCGAACTCTTTTCGCCGGCGCTGATGGACCATCTGGACAAGCTCGGCCAGTGGTTCATCCGCCATCGCAAGCGATTGCACAACACCGTGGTCGAGTCCCTGCAGGTGGCGGATGATCGGCACCATGCCCTGAGCCGTGAGCATCAGGACACCCTCGGACACCTGGCGTCGCTGAAGGCCGACCACGCGCAACTGACCGAACGCCAGGCCAGCACCCGCGCCGAACTGGACGACACCCGACACACCCTGCACAAAACACAAGGATCCCTGAAGGATGCCAACACCCGGTATCTCCAGGCCCAACAGACGGCCAAGCTGCGTTTCAACACGCTGTCGGCGCGGCATGCGCAACTGGTCCAGGAGCTCAACAGCCTCGAACAGGCGCGCCAGGCCTTGGAGCTGAGCCTCGAACAGACCCGAAGTAAACTGCAGAACTACGTCGAGGCGCTCGATGCGGCGACCAGGCGGCACGAACTGTTGAGCCAGGAGCACCGCGACGCCCTGGAGCGTCTCGATGCACTGAGCACCGAGCACGAGCGCCTGAGTGCAAGACAGGCCGCTACCGCCGCCGAGCTAGACAACACCCGACTGGCACTCGAAGACACACGGCAGGCGCTGGAAAGCACCCGCGAGGACCTGCAAAACCGCCTGGAAGCACATGACGCCCTGCAGCGAACCCTTGAGGACGAACAACAGCAGCGCGCCCAACTGGCCGACGAACTCAACGCACTGCATCAACGCCATGGCGACACCTGGACGCGCTTTCAGCTCATCTCCAGGCTGCTTGCCGCCCGACCTCGGGACAATGCCGGGCTGGTGCGCTTCAAGGAGCTGCTGAGCAACGAATACATGGCGTTCGCGGACCGAGAATCATCCCTGGCGACAGAAGCCACGGCCGTCACGATGCTGCAGTCGATCCAGCAGGAACTGGCCTTGCTCGTCGGCTTCCCGGAAGTTCACCAGCGCACCATCGTCGGGATCGTCGGCGGTTTCAGCAGCGGCAAGTCGGAGTTCATCAACAGCTTCATCCAGGACCCCGAGGTGCGCCTACCGGTCGGCATGCAGCCAGTGACCGCCATTCCCAGCTACGTGCTGGCCACGCCAGCGCCAATGATCCGCGGCTATTCAGCGAACGGCGGGCATATCCCGCTGGAGGTGGACTTCTACAAAAGCATCTCCCATGCCTTCATCAACTCCTTCAGCTTCGACCTGAAGAGCCTGATGCCCTTCATGTGCGTGGGCGTGCGGATGCATTCCGAGCATTTCAGCCACATTTGCCTCATCGATACCCCTGGCTACAACCCGCCGCTGACAGCCGCCGAGCACAGTCATGGCGACAAGCGCACCGCCATCCAGTTCGCCCGGCAAGCCGACGCGATCGTCTGGTTGATCGGCCTGGACGTCAACGGCACGGTGCCGGACTCGGACCTGGACTTCATCCAGGAGATCGGTGTCGAGCAGCGCCCGGTTTACGTGGTGCTGACCAAGGCCGACCTGAAGGCCATGGACCACATCGAGGAGGTCATGGAGGAGGTCCGCGAGGTTCTGGAAGACGTGGGCATTGCGGTGGCAGGGATCAGCGCGTACAGCTCCACCCTGCGTGAGGAGGTGATGTATCAAGTGGTTCCGCTGCTGGAGTATTTCAGCGGGATCAACCAGCGCGGCGACGCGCGCAGTCACCTGGAGGGCCGGCTGCGAGAGGTGTTCTCGATGTACGACGAGGCCATCCAGGCCGATATCGACACCATCCGCGCGCAGAAAACCGCCATCAACGGCCTGCGGCTCGACAGCCTGCAAATCGCCGGAGAAGAGGCCTACAAGCGCATGCTCGGCCCCATCGACAAGCTCGACAGCAAACTCGACACCGCTCCGCTGGAGCGCTGCCTTGAGGAATCACGACAGCTGTATGGGGCGTTCAGCGAGGCGGTTCGGCTAACTGTGGAAGCATCTGAGTCAGAGGTGTGAAGCTGGTTCGGCGAAAATTGCCCCAACACCTTTCTGATCACACAGCTCGTCAAAGTAAAAACCGTAGAGAGCATACCTGGTCAGGCAATGTATGTGATGAAGATCACTCAAACGTTGCTCCAGCGATATCAGCGTGTTGCGCAGCGTGGCAGCACCGCTTGCCATATGAAGGAAAATCACGTGGCCAAGGCAAAGCAAACACTGGAGTAGCGCCTCTCTTTATTTAAGTTCAGGCCTTACCCTGTGTCCTGTTCGGGAGTACTGCTTCAACATGAGCAAGTGTACCCGTGAGTGTGATGGCATCGTCAGATATGGATTACTCATCAAGATAAGGAGCAGCACTGAATATCAGCCACTCCCACCCAGATCCATCTCAGTAATCGCCCTTCGCGATCGCGCATCCTGCTGGGGGTGTCGCGGGTATTTCTGGGGGTGAATTTTCGCTTCTTTAGACCAGAAATTCCGCCCTAGAGGCCTGTCAAAATGTTCTTTATCGAGTTCATCTTCGATGCTACGAGAAGGCCAGCTGGCAGACCAGCCGGCCCGGCTGAGCCCAACCAGTGCTGCTGTACCCTCCGAACCCGGGTGCCAGCCACATGGTACATAGACCGATGCGGACTTGAGAATCAGAGGCCCTCTTTCCTCAAGTCTGCCGCTGTGTCCTCCCGCCTGCCATCGTGCTCATAGTCTTTGGCCAAGTCATCCAGAACAGCAGCCACATTGGGGTGTGAAAAACGAACCCGCTCTGCGTGTCCTCGGTACGTCTCCGCTAGGGTCCTTTCCTGCTCCCCACCATCCCACATGGACCTGGTGGTTACACCACGCCTGTTGAAGCAACCAATGCAAAACCCTTTTCTCATTTGCTCTGCGCCGAAGTCATCCAGTACCTCTCTGACTGGTTCGCATGGCCAGGCCCCATCTGCGTCAGCAGGAGCATGAGCAAGTATTTCGCCCAGTGTCTGATCACACATCGTTAGCCTGTCGGCGTCGCGGCACAGGCTGCGGGTTGATCTAACGTACTCAAGTAGAATGTCTCGATCGATGCGCCCATCATCCTGCACACCAGGCAACCGACGACATGAGTGCAGAACACTGTAGGCACGCTCCGCGCCAGCCTTAGCCAGATCGTCAACTGGTTTCCGCTCTCCATTCTCCGGAGCGAACACCATGCAAATCAATTCTTTGAAAATTTCAGGCTGAGTCATAAGGGCTTCATAAAGAAGCACCGCCTTGCTTTCTCGACCATAACGAAGCAACGGGAATAGGCCAAACTCAAGCCGCACCAGCGTCATCCGGTCTATCTCTTTGCAGGCCTCTAAACGATCGACCATCTTCTCAAGATACCAGCTTTCGAGCCTGATCTCCCCCTCTCCACCTTGGGTTAAGAACAGCTCAAGGGCTGCCCGCAGCTGATGCGGGTCTGTTTTATCGATTGCATACTGACAGTAATGAAGCGCACTTAATGGTCGCTTGACTGTGAGCAACTGCTCCATAACATACCCTGGAGCCTCATCTGCTCTGGGATAGACACTCACTTGCTGCCAATAGGCAGCCGAAACCTCAGGCCCGCACTCCTCCACGATCCGCCATGTAGCAGGCCTTGCGACCGCCAAAGTCAGCAGCTTAGCCAAGCTGTCCACTTCCCACTTATGGTACGAACCTAAATGAATCAGCTTCTGGAGTAGCTCGTCGGCGATTGATACTGAATACGATTCAAGTATCCCAACCAGGCATCTTGCCATTGATGAAGATTTCACAAAATCCGCACCTGCTTCAAACAGCCAATCGGCGATTTCAACTGAATTTATCCATTCAACCCTGGTCAGCGTAGATCCAACAATGCCAGGCTCAGAGCATTCACATATCAGGCGATTCACCCCTTGCATTGAATAGGCCTCGTGTATCTGATTCAATGCCGAGACCCGCAACTCTACGACGGCCAGCCCCTTGGCTTCAATTCCATCGCCCTTATCTTTTTCGGGCAGTTCCAACCAGTGATTGTCAAACAACCATTGGTGTCGTAGCACCACGTCTTCAGCAACAAGCCGCTCATAAATATCGACAATAACTTTCAATTTACTCTCCAGTTCTGCGACTGGTTCATCTGAGTAGTTTTTATGCCAGTGAATTATGTTTCGCAACTCTGCACGGATAGTTTCACGGTCCCCATCGCTAGCCGCATCCAATAAAAATGGCGCTAGCAGTAAAAGCAAATTATCCAACTCTTCGACAAAATTAATCTTCTTGATGACTCGCACCGTTCTAGAGGCATCCCCCGCACTCATAGTCAACAACCTTTCCTTCGCAGCGAGGACCATCGCGGCCGCCTCCTCTCGGCTAGCACCACGACCAGTACCAGCATCGTCATCTCGCCACTTCGGTCTGTGGGTCGAAAACGCACCATTAGGCCCCCGCCCGACCAGAGCCAGTAGTAAGCTGAAGCTCGCGTCGGGTGCTTTGCTGATCAGAAAATCAAGGACCTTGATGCGCTCTTCCAAACTGGCCGCTGTCTGGGGATACCAGGACCGGAACAAACTGAGCAGACTCTCACTAGGTTTGTTTCCCCAATTTCCTTTCATGGGCACATCACGGAGGCGAGCAAGAATCAGTGAAACTGGGCCGAGCCACCGCGGCGCCCAGCCGAGCATCTCCAGCGCCCAGAGCAATTCGGCGTGCCAGCAACGACCGCCAAATCCACCCGAGCTCGCTGACTCGGTGATGAGTCGAGTCACAGGCGCGCCCGGCAGGCCGAGACTTTTTTGAACGGCCCGGATAAATTCATCAGGTGCTGCTTCAGCCAAAGTCGGCAAGTACGAAGCTAACGACAACCAGCGACAACCATCGGCACCATCGAGCAAATTCAAGATGAGCGACGAAACTCGCTGCTCTATGCGAAGCGACTGAAGCCCTGGTTGTTCCTCACCGCGCACCGCCAGCTTCAGAAGTGAGTCACAAATCGACTCGAACAGCAGACCGGAATATTGATGTACTCGACCACGAACCTGAGCTAGCCAACGCTCTTCCTCCGGCAGCTCCAACTGCGGATCAGGGATACTGAGGATCTCTTGGGCAATAGCAAAAAATCTATCTAACTGACCTCTAGTGATTCGGTCGCCACACTGAGTGAGGAGCTCCAGCGGTGATTTAGCCTTCCAGACCATACCAATATTTAGTACCGGTGCATCATCCACTCTGGCGAGTTGGCGTAAATCTACCTCTACATCTTCATACGTCCGATCGGCAATGCGCTCAATTATCTGTCTGTCAGCCAGGCAATCAGACTTCCAAGCCCCAAGCAGGCACAGAAGAGGCAAGCTTGCCGAGTGAGGGGAATCTAACCAGCCAGGGCGACGGATCGCGGGATTGGTAGCCCGTTGGCGACGCAGCACCGTCCAGGACCTCCCTGTACTGAGCGCATACCTTTTCGCATCGGACTCCTCCATACCAATGTGAACGAGAGCCTTTTCGAAATCGTAAATACTCGGTCGCTCCAGTACCAGTTCGTCTCCGTTCGGTCTACCCGCCATATCACCGGAGGCGTAGGGAACAATCACTCGAAGTCCTTTACGCATGATGGGATGACTTGCTATCTCTGCTCGAGCAGCGATAGCGATGCGAATCTGAGGATTGGTTTCGACATATCGCCAGCCAACAGGATCCATTACTACCAGTGCCTGATGCCTCAACTCTCCCGAAGCCATTGTCGCCGCCACCACAAAGGCTGCTGCTTCGTCCATACTGTCAGCTCTGATCGATAGCGGATTCATCACATCGCTATCAGCCGCTGCGGACCGAAGTTTTTCATTCAGAGCATTCAGCTCCAGTGCTCGCCCCATAACCAGTGCATCAGGTGTGATCTCGGGAACGCATTGGCGAGCCCAGCCATCCCAAAAGCGCGCAACGCTCACAACCCCCCAACCGGCAAGACCTATCTCTTCGGCAAATTGCAAAGATACTGCCGGGGTTTGCTCCAGCCATTGCTCCAAGTCATCCGCGTCATAGGCTCTAACGTCTGCCCACTCTCGTTGGCCCTTTTTTTGAGCTAACCATTCAGCCTTTTTTGCCCAACGCCTCGGCGTCACAAATACAAAAACCGTTTTGGAACGCTCTTGCTGATCTACTTTTTCAACACGCTTCTGATAATCCGAATTGGCTTTTGCCTGGACGTCTTGATCGCAGCCGATTTCCCATCGAGACAAGCCGAGCGGAATCCATGCATTACCCTCTTGATGGAAAACTGTTCCATCCCACCCGGGGACGTAAGTGGAATCGCCTGCTGGGAACGCTATGAGAGCCGTCACCGACGGCTCGTAGCACAGCCGCCTGACCAAGCGAGGCAGCGCCGCTTGCGCCTCCTTTGCATGAGTGTTGGCCCAATCGACGATGTGAGAGGCTGTAATTCGCATGGTTTACCCCAAGGCAGGATCAGTCCCAGAACAAGTCACTGCGAGTGTACTATTTGGACGGGCAAAGGTGCGGAGGGGAGCACCGTGCCGCGGTGAGCCGGCGGATTTGCCAAGAATAGTAGGCATACCCTCCCCGTTCACCGATACTTCCGTCACCACACACTGTTGCACTCCGAGTGCGGTGACGGAATACCGATGACAACCCCAAGTAGGCGCCCGCGTGAAGCCTCCAAGCGAAAGCCGTTCAAGCACTCCTCAGGCCCGAGAGAGCGCCTTCACGGCTATCTCGAGTGGCTAAATCATGTTCGGTCTTACGACCAGTACCTGCAGGTCGACATAGAGCATCTGCGCCAGCAGCGGTTCGGCGCTTGGATGCATGAAGGGCTAACCCAGTCATTACCCTTTCTGGATGATGACTCCTCTCGTCCCCAGCTCGCGCTTCATGACCCCGGGCAACGATTCTATGGTCCCCGGGCGGATGAAGTCCCGCGATACCTCTATGCACTGGAGGTGACAGATCTTCTAGAGTTCACTGAAGAGGACATAGTTGCCGCCTGGGTCTACAGAACCGAGTCTTGTGGATCAGTCGAGGCAGCTGCGGAGCTCTACTCCCTTTACCGCCTCGTCACCGGCACCGACGATCACTACGCTGGCGAAGCCGCTTACCTCTGGCACCCTGAGGTCGTAGCGTTGTTCCCCGCCATGGGGGAACACGGTCCGGCTTCACAGACTGATTTGGTTGATGAGGCCGCGCTTGACCGTGAAGCCAACGGCGCTGGAGCGAAAGTGTACGACCTAGACGCAGTTCGGGAGCTGGGCATCGACGCGCTGCGACTAGCCTGGGATAACCGTCCAGACAGCTTCGTCTCGCTTGAGGCCGCGGCGGAGACGCTGGCCATCCTGCGTGCCCTGAAGAGCGAATCGACGACCAAACCTAGCTACAGGGCGATGCTTTCTCACGAGCTCGTGATTGATCTTTCCGATGCGCTGCCTCTAGAGAATCCTGACGTAGGATCCCAGTCTGCTCCCTTGCCTTCACGGGAGCTTGAACTGCTGCATGCGGATCGGCGGACGATGCGCGCACAGGTATCTGTCGTGAGGGCTGGCCAGGCGAATTTCCGCGAAGGGGTGATCACGCGGTATGGAGGGAAGTGCTGCATCAGCGGTTGCGACATCAGTGCCCTGGTCGAGGCCGCGCACGTCATCCCCTACAGGGGAGATCAGTCGAATGATATGAGCAATGGACTGTTGCTACGGGTGGACCTGCATAGGCTATTCGACGCACATCTGGTGTCGATCAATCCAGAAACACTTGAGGTGGAAGTCGCCAACTCCATTGATGACCCTGTGTATAGGGCCTATCACGGGAAACGACTGTTCAGTTTCACGCCCAGGCCGAAGCTGTTGTTCCTCGATACACACTACCGCGCGTTTATGGCGCTGGCGCGCTAGCCCCGGTGGGGGATTAGCCGAACCAGTGAAAGGACTCAAGCCAGTTACCAAGCAGAAGAAAGACCCCCTCACGCTTCACCATTTGCCGGCGGGCATCTGACTCCGGGCCGGTTGGCGTAGGCTCCTCCCTTCCTGCAAACCCAATCGAGCAAAGTGCAGAGCAGGCCAGCAATCAGCGTTCTTCCGTTACCTCAAAACCTAGAAAACGCAACAACTAGGTAAGCGAACGGGCATTACAGGTTGCGTAACGGCATCCAGTTATGCGGCAACAACTCGGCGATCTCGCTTGCCCGCTGCGTCGGCAGTCGCGCCAGGATGTCCTTCAGATAAGCATATGGATCATGGCCATTAAGCTTGGCCGACTGGATCAGGCTCATTAGTGCCGCCGCACGTTTGCCGCTGCGCAACGACCCTGCAAAGAGCCAATTCTTGCGCCCAAGAGCCCATGGCCGGATCTGCTGCTCTATGTGATTGTTATCAATAGGCACCGCGCCGTCATCCAGATAACGTGACAACGCCGTCCAGCGTTTCAGGCTGTAATCCAGAGCCTTGGCGATGGCCACGCCATCGTGCACAAGCTCGCGCTGGGCGATCATCCAGGCGTGTAGCATTTCCATCANNGGCTTTTTCTTGCCGTATTCGTCGCCGTAAATCTGGCTCCAGGTCGCGAATTTCACTTTCGATTTCGTATAGCAACTGGATATAGCGCAGTGCCTGTTCGGCGAGCGTGCTCTTGTTCGTGGCGTGCAGGTCGAAGAACTTGCGACGGGCATGGGCCATGCAACCGATATCGGTGACACCGAGTGCGAAACTGGCTTTGTAACCACCAAAATCGTCGCACACCAACTTGCCTTTCCAGTCTTGCAGGAAGGCACGGGCGTGTTCGCCCGAGCGGCTTGGGCTGAAGTCGTACACNNGATATCGGCAGACGCGGTGGTCGCATAGGCCCAGACGTAGGCCCGATGGGTTTTCTTCGCGCCAGGCATGAGCACCTGTACCGGCGTTTCATCGGCATGCACTACGTTGTGGGTGAGCACCGCTTCGCGCAGTGCATCGACCAGCGGTTGCAGTTGCACACCGCAGGTGCCGACCCACTGCGCCAGGGTCGAGCGCGGGATGGCGAGGCCGGCCCGGCCAAAGATCTTTTCCTGACGGTACAGCGGCAAATGATCACCGTATTTGGCGATCATCACTTGAGCCAGCAGCCCGGCGGTGGGGATGCCTTTGTCGATGATTTGCGCGGGAACCGGTGTCTGGATCAGTGTCTCGCATTGATCGCAGACCCACTTGCCACGGATGTGTTGTTCGACGGTGAACACGCCGGGCGTGTAGTCGAGCTTCTCGCTGACGTCCTCGCCGATACGCTTGAGGGCGCAACCACAGTTGCACTGCGTGTTGTCTGGTTCGTGATGGATCTGCGTGCGCGGAAATTCGGGCGGCAAGGCTGTGCGTTTAGGTTTTTGCCGAGCTACGGTCGTGGCCGGAGCGGGTTGCAACGCCTCTAGCTCGGCTTCGATAGCCGCGATGTCGGCGTCGATCTGATCATCGAGTAGGCTGNNGCTCGCTGCGCTTGGCAAACTTGAAGCGCTTGAGCTGCGCGACCTCATGGGTCAGCTTGTCGTTGACCGTTTTATAGTGGTGGATCTGCTTGTCCATGGACTCGACTTTTTGATCGAGATTCTCGACGCGCTGCATCAACTGCGCCGCGATAGTGCGCAGTTGTTCAGGGTTTAGTTGGTCGAGATTAGGAAGAGAAGTCATGCCGCCGATTTTGCCGGAACAGGCCAACACCGGCGCTAGGCTCATCGGACAATTGCACGGCGAGGCTGGTCACGGCGGGTGTTACATCATGGAAATCACGCTGTTTTGCCCAACTCTTTGCCATGGCAAACCTAGCACCAGAGCGCGAAGCTGTTCATCGTTCAACTCCACCTGAAGGCCATGACGAGAACCTGGCCAGAAGAACTTGCCTTGATGCAGTCGGCGAGCCGCCAGCCAGATACCCAGGTCATCGTGCACCAACACTTTCATGCGATTGGCGCGGCGGTTGGCAAACAGATAAGCACAGTGCGGCTGCGCCGCACCGAACACCGCCACCACCCGCGCCAGCGCGGTGTCAGTGCCGGCGCGCATGTCCATGGGCTCGGTGGCGAGCCAGACGGCGTCGATACGGATCATCGCAACAGATCTCGAAGGAAGGTT
>DQAA01000583.1:0-1563 GCA_003523465.1 Pseudomonas sp. | reverse complement strand
CCGTGGTGGTATCTGATCGTGACGCTGACGGCTGTAATGTCAGCGGGATAAAGGCAGGTTGCAGGGCTACGCTGTTCTGCGATTGTAACCGAATCCACTTGTGGACGAGGTTCGCGTTGAGGCTATGGTTGAGCGCGATGCTGGCAATCGAGGCCCCGGGCTGGGCGCACTCTTGAATGACTTGGGCCTTGAAGGATTTGGAGTAGGAACGTAAGCGTCCGGCGAACTCACCTTCCGAACTCCCGCTTTAAGGGCGATGGTGTCCGCGTATTTTTAAGCGGACGCGATCGCCCTTATCGCCAGGATTTCCATGCGCCAACGAAGCTCTTATCCGAAACCGTTCAAAGCCCAGGTCGTTCAGGAATGCCTGCAACCTGGCGCATCCATTTCCAGGGTCGCCATCAGCCACGGCATCAATGCCAACGTCATCCGCAAATGGATGCCGCTCTATCGAGATCAGCCCGCAGCGACTTCACTGCCGGCATTCGTCCCGCTAAAAGCCGCACCTAAACGGTCAGCCGAAACGTCAGTGATCATTGAGTTACCCGTGGCCGGGCAAGTGATCACGGTGAAATGGCCAGCCTCGGATCCTGAGGGTTGCGCGCAGTTTATTCGGGCTGTCGCTCAATGATCCGCATCGATGCGATCTGGCTGGCCACCGAGCCGATGGACATGCGCGCCGGCACCGAAACGGCATTGGCCCGGGTGATCGCGGTGTTCGGTGCGGCGAAGCCGCACTGCGCTTATCTGTTCGCTAATCGCCGGGCTAACCGGATGAAAGTGCTGGTACACGACGGTGTGGGCGTCTGGCTCGCAGCGAGACGACTGAACCAAGGCAAGTTCCACTGGCCGGGCATTCGCCATGGCGACGAGGTCGAACTCGACAGCGAGCAACTCCAGGCGTTGGTACTGGGCCTGCCGTGGCAACGTGTTGGCGCAGGCGGTGTGATTACCGTGCTTTAACCGCCGGCCATTTGGCCGGTCTACTTGTCGTCGTCCCGCCTCTGCTCTGGCACAATCGGCGGCATGACTTTCTCGCCCAACCTCGACCAGATGACCCCGGAACAGCTTCGTGCCTTGGCGGCACAGGCGTTGCAGTTGCAATCCCAAGTCGAGGCGATGAGCAAGAAGATTCAGAACGATGAAATCCGCATCGAACAGTTCAAGTTCGAAATCGCCCTGCTCAAACGCCACAAGTTTGCCAAGCGCAGCGAGCAAATCAGCCCGGCGCAAAGCAGCTTGCTGGATGACCTGCTCGATACCGACCTTGAGGCTATCGAGGCCGAGCTGAAACAGCTCCTCCCAACTGCGCCACAGGCCGAACCACGGCAATCCCCGAAACGTGCGCCCTTGCCGCCGCAGTTTCCACGTACGGTGATTCGTCACGAACCCGAAAACACCCAGTGCGCTTGTGGCTGCCAACTTCAACGCATCGGCGAAGACGTCAGCGAGAAGCTGGATTACACGCCGGGCGTGTTTACCGTCGAGCAACATGTACGTGGTAAATGGGCCTGCCGTCAGTGCGAAACACTGATCCAGGTGTCGGCGCTGATTGAAAACTGA
>DQAA01000339.1 GCA_003523465.1 Pseudomonas sp. | reverse complement strand
GCCGTGCACCCGGAGCACCGCGGCGCCGTGGCGGAAATCGCCAAGGACAGCCAGGTCACCAGCGAAAGCTACATGGTCGACCGCGACCGCCTCACCGCCGCCAGCCCGGCGGGGGGCTTCCATCTGGTCCTGGAGTGGATCAACAGCCGCTGCGGGCGTGGGCTGGTGGATGCGGTGGTGGATATCCTCGCCTTCGAGGAATCCCGCTACCGCCGTGCTCGTCCGACCTTGCACGAGAAGATGAGCGAACCGCTGCGCGAAGCCATCAACCTGATGAGCGCCAATATCGAAGAGCCGCTGAGCCAGGACCAGCTGGCCCATTACGTGGGGCGCTCGAAGCGGCAGATCGGCCGGTTGTTCATGACCCAGCTGGGGACCACGCCGGTGCGCTACTACCTGGAACTGCGCATTACCGAAAGCCGGCGGCTGTTGCAGCACTCCGACCTGTTGCTGATCGATGTGGCACTGGCCTGCGGCTTCGTTTCGCCGAGCCATTTCAGCAAGTGCTACACCTCGTTCTACGGCTATGGGCCGTCGAAGGAGATTCGCTACGGGCTGGTGAAGGGCGGGAAGGCGAAGAAAGTGGAATGACGCGGGCTCGTGCTGGATGATTTTAGGGCCGCTTTGCGGCCCTTNNGCGGGCAAGCCACGCTCCTACCTTGGCTGCGGGTGCTTCTGAGTCCCCTTTGCACGCCTGAACACAGTTGTGCACCTCAATAAATTACCAGTCATTGGTAATTAAATATTTCCCCCTGATATCAATGTTGAACCAATAAAATCCCGGTTTTATTGGTTGTTTCAATATTGTTTCCCCGTATTTCTCATTTATATTCCCAAGTTCATCGGGAATATTCCTCAGACACTGTAGGAAAATAAATACACCCGAGCAGGAGGGCTGGATTCGGTCAATAAGATCGTTCATTGTTCGCCGCCACTCGCTCAGTGCCAACCCTGTAAGTTCTTTTACTGACCGATCTTTCAACGATGGAATTCATGTTCGCGCTCATCGCGAACATGGGTGTCCGTTCATCTGCAATTCGCTTTACGGAGGATTCGATGGCTTCAAACAGTTTCCAGAACGAAGTGCCCAAGGCCCGTATCAATATCAAACTCGACCTGCATACCGGTGGTGCGCAGAAGAAGGTCGAGCTGCCGCTGAAACTGATGATGATGGGCGACTACAGCAACGGCCAGGAACAACGCCCGCTGTCCGAGCGCAGCAAGGTCAATATCGACAAGAACAACTTCAATGCGGTGCTCGCCGACTTCTCCCCGGCCTTGAAACTGACGGTCGAGAACACCCTGGCCGGGGACGCCTCCGAGCTGCCGGTGGCGCTGAACTTCCGCCACATGAAGGACTTCGAGCCAGAGCAGGTGGCGCGTCAGATCCCTGAACTGCGGGCCCTGCTGGCCATGCGCAATCTGCTGCGCGACCTCAAGTCAAACCTGCTCGACAACGTCACCTTCCGCCGTGAGCTGGAGCGCATCCTCAAGGACGACGCCCTGAGCGACGAACTGCGCGCCGAACTCGCCGCGCTGGCCCCGCAAGAATCCCGCTGATCCTCTTCGTTTCGAACTACAGGAAGTTCCAACATGTCCGTAGAACAGTCTTCCGCCTCATCCCAGGGCGCCACCACCACCGTGGATAACCAGGGTATCTACAGTTCCCTGTTCGGCAAGATCAACCTCAACCCGGTCGCCGAACTGGGTGATATCGAGATCTTCCAGCACACCGAGGCACTTTCCGAAGTGTCCGCCGACGAGCGCGTAACCGCAGCGGTCAATGTCTTCCTGAATCTGGTCAAGAACGCTTCGCGCAAGATCGAGCGCCTGGACAAGACCCTGCTGGACGAACATATCGCCGCCCTCGATGCGCAGATCAGCGACCAGCTCGACGCCGTCATGCACCACCCCGATTTCCAGCGCGTCGAGTCGACCTGGCGCGGCGTGAAGATGCTGATCGACCAGACCGACTTCCGCCACAACGTGCGCATCGAGTTGCTGGACATCAGCAAGGAGCACCTGGTCCAGGACTTCGAGGACGCCCCGGAAATCGCCCAGAGCGGCCTGTACCTGCACACCTACACCCAGGAATACGACACCCCCGGTGGCGAGCCGATCGCCGCAGCGGTTTCCAACTACGAGTTCGGTCGCGGCCCGCAGGACATCGCCCTGCTGCGCAACATCTCCAAGGTCGCGGCAGCCGCCCATATGCCGTTCATTGGCGCCGTCGGCCCGGCCTTCTTCGGCAAGGAGTCGATGGAAGAAGTGGCCGCCATCAAGGACATCGGCAACTACTTCGACCGCGCCGAATACCTGAAGTGGAAGGCGTTTCGCGACAGCGACGACTCGCGCTACATCGGCCTGACCATGCCCCGTGTCCTCGGTCGCCTGCCCTACGGCCCCGATACCGTGCCGGTGCGCAGCTTCAACTACGTCGAAAGCGTCAAGGGCCCGGACCACGACAAGTACCTGTGGACCAGCGCCTCGTTCGCCTTCGCCGCGAACATGGTCAAGAGCTTCATCGCCAACGGCTGGTGCGTGCAGATCCGTGGCCCGCAGTCCGGCGGCGCGGTGAGCGACCTGCCGATTCACCTGTATGACCTGGGCACCGGCAACCAGGCCAAGATCCCGTCGGAAGTGATGATCCCGGAAACCCGCGAATTCGAATTCGCCAACCTCGGTTTCATCCCGCTGTCGTACTACAAGAACCGCGACTACGCCTGCTTCTTCTCGGCCAACTCGGCGCAGAAACCGGCCCTATACGACACCGCCGACGCCACCGCCAACAGCCGCATCAACGCGCGCCTGCCGTACATCTTCCTGCTCTCGCGCATCGCCCATTACCTCAAGCTGATCCAGCGCGAAAACATCGGCACCACCAAGGACCGCCGCCTGCTGGAGCTGGAACTCAACCGTTGGGTGAAGGGCCTGGTCACCGAGATGACCGACCCGAGCGACGACCTGCAGGCCTCCCACCCGCTGCGCGAAGGCAAGGTGATCGTCGAGGACATCGAGGACAACCCCGGCTTCTTCCGCATCAAGCTCTACGCCGTGCCGCACTTCCAGGTGGAAGGCATGGACGTCAACCTGTCGCTGGTTTCCC
>DQAA01000553.1 GCA_003523465.1 Pseudomonas sp. | reverse complement strand
TGACATTGTCAGCCGCGGCCTTTCAACTACCCGCCGAAGCGCTTAACGCTTGTCTTC
The DNA here is from genome assembly GCA_003523465.1 of Pseudomonas sp. Taxonomy (GTDB): domain Bacteria; phylum Pseudomonadota; class Gammaproteobacteria; order Pseudomonadales; family Pseudomonadaceae; genus Aquipseudomonas. The sequence continues at coordinate 13,387 of DQAA01000553.1, read as the reverse complement.
GACCTTCCACGCCTTCCCGTCGTAGAACGCGCGCCAGCCGGTAGGCTTGCCTTCCACTTCGGACTGCACGTACTGCTCCTTGGTCTTGCGACTGTAGCGGATCACCGCCGGACGACCCTCGGGATCCTTCTGCGGCGCATCGCAGAGGAAGTGATACTTAGGATCGATCTCATGCTTGTGCGGAACGATCTCCAGCACCAACGGCGCGCGGGTTTCGCGGTTTTTCGGGAACTGGCTGGCAGCCAGGAACAGACCCGAAGCGCCGTCACGCAGCACATAGGTGTCGTTGACCTTCTCGCACTTGAGCTCCGGCATGTCCACCTTGTCCATCTTCGGTGGCGCTGCCTCGCCGCTCTTGAGCAGCTTGCGGGTGTTCTTGCATTCGGCGTTGGTGCAACCGAAGAACTTGCCGAAACGGCCGGTCTTGAGCTGCATTTCACTGCCGCACTTGTCGCACTCCAGGCTAGGCCCTTCGTAGCCCTTGATCCGGTAGCTGCCCTCTTCGATTTCGTAGCCAACGCAGTCCGGGTTGTTGCCGCAGATATGCAGCTTGTGCTTTTCGTCCAGCAGGTAGGCATCCATCGCCGTCGAGCAGATCGGGCAGCGATGCTTGCCCAGCAGCACGCGGGATTCGGACTCGCCTTCGTCGTCGGCAGCGATTTCGTCGCCCGGCACCAGGTTGACCGTGGCCTTGCAGCGCTCCTTCGGCGGCAGGCTGTAGCCCGAGCAGCCAAGGAACACGCCAGTGGAGGCCGTGCGAATCATCATGTGCCGGCCGCACTCCTTGCACGGAATATCGGTCGGGGTCGGCTGGTTGGCACGCATGCCACCCTCGCTGGACTCGGCATTCTGCAGCTTCTTGCTGAAGTCGCCGTAGAACTCGTCCAGCACGTTCTTCCAGTCGCGCTCGCCCTGGGCGACGTCGTCGAGGTTCTCTTCCATGCCGGCGGTGAAGCCGTAGTCCATCAGGTTGGAGAAGCTCTCGGACAGGCGCTCGGTAACGATGTCGCCCATCTTCTCGGAGTAGAAGCGGCGGTTGTGCAAGGTGACGTAGCCGCGGTCCTGGATGGTGGAAATGATCGCGGCGTAGGTCGATGGACGACCGATACCGCGTTTTTCCATTTCCTTCACCAGGCTGGCTTCGGAGTAGCGCGCCGGCGGCTTGGTGAAGTGCTGGCTCGGATCCAGCTGGATCAGCTTGAGCACCTCGCCCTGGGCCATTTCCGGCAGGACATCATCGTCGCCCGGCTTGCTCTGCTGCGGCAGTACGCGGGTGTAACCGTCGAACTTGAGGATACGGCCCTTGGCACGCAGCTCGAAGTCGCCAGCGGTAACGCTGACGGTGGTCGACAGGTATTGCGCCGCCGGCATCTGGCAGGCGAGGAACTGGCGCCAGATCAGCTCGTACAGGCGCTCGGCATCGCGCTCCATGCCGCTGAGCTTGCTCGGATGGGTGTTGACGTCGGAAGGACGAATCGCTTCGTGAGCCTCCTGTGCGCCCTCCTTGCTACCGTAGACGATCGGCGCATCAGGCAGGTACTTCTTGCCGAACTCGCTCTCGATGTAGCTACGGGCCATTTCCACGGCATCGCTCGAGAGGTTGGTCGAGTCGGTACGCATGTAGGTGATGTAGCCGGCTTCGTAGAGCCGCTGCGCCATCATCATGGTCTTCTTCACGCCGAAACCGAGCCGGTTGCTCGCAGCCTGCTGCAGGGTCGAGGTGATGAACGGCGCCGACGGTTTGGAGCTGGTCGGGCGGTCTTCACGCTTGGCGACGGTGTAGCTGGAGGCCTTGAGCTTCTCCAGCGCCGCCATGGCCTGGGCTTCGTTCAGCGGCTTGAAGGCTTCGCCCTTCTCCCGGGCCACGTCGAAACGCACCTTGGCGTTCTTGGCGGTGCCGAGATCGGCATGAACTTCCCAGTATTCCTCGGGGATGAAGGCCCGGATCTCACGCTCGCGCTCGACCACCAGCTTCACCGCCACCGACTGCACGCGACCGGCAGACAGCCCGCGAGCGATCTTCGACCACAGCAGCGGCGAGACCATGTAGCCCACCACACGATCCAGGAAACGGCGCGCCTGCTGCGCGTTGACCCGATCGATATCGAGGTCGCCCGGCTGGGAGAAGGCTTCCTGGATGGCTTTCTTGGTGATTTCGTTGAACACCACGCGCTTGTAGCGGCTGTCGTCACCACCGATGGCTTCCCGCAGGTGCCAGGCAATGGCTTCCCCTTCGCGGTCCAAGTCGGTTGCGAGATAGATGGTGTCGGCATCCTTGGCCAGGCGACGCAGTTCCTCGATCACCTTCTCCTTGCCCGGGAGAATTTCGTACTTGGCTTTCCAGCCGTGATCCGGATCGACACCCATGCGGGCGACCAGTTGCTTGCGCGCCTTTTCCTTGGGCGACAGCACCGGGCCTTCGCCGGCGGTCTTGCCGCGCTTGGCCGCAGGTTCCTTGCTGGCACTGGCCGAACCGCTGGTGGGCAGGTCGCGGATATGGCCGATACTCGACTTCACCACGTACTGGTTGCCCAGATACTTGTTGATGGTCTTGGCCTTAGCCGGGGATTCCACAATGACCAGCGATTTGCCCATGGATCGGAAAATTCCTGAATATCGAAATAAAAAACACGTCAGGTACCTGACGCGGCACCGCTATATATAGTGGCTATAGAATGAGGTCAAGCGCGGGAGTTCAGCCGACTGCGCCATCCGGACGCGAAAACAGCGTCGCTTCGGCCTCGACCAAAGCAAAGCGTGGGACTTGCTCGCCGTCAACTTCCACCGACTCCAGGAACATCGACAACGGCCGCACCCACAGGCCGAATTCGCCGTACAGGGCCTGGTAAAAGACCACCCACTCCTCGCTCTCGGAATGCCGCGCGGTGCCGAAGACACGGTACTCAGGCCCTTTGTAATGCCGGTATACGCCTGGTTGTATCTGCATGCTGCTGGCCCTCCTGAAAAAAAATCCGAAAAAACAAAAACCGGGGCACCAGGCCCCGGTTTGGTCAACCACGCGATCAGACGCGCTCGAAGACCGTGGTGATACCCTGGCCGAGGCCGACGCACATGGTCGACACGCCGAAAGTACCGCCGTTCTGCTTCATGACGTTCAGCAGAGTACCCGAGATACGCGCACCCGAGCAGCCGAACGGGTGACCCAGGGCGATCGCGCCGCCGTGCAGGTTAACCTTCTCGTCCATCTTGTCGAGCACTTTCAGATCCTTCAGCACTGGCAGGGCCTGTGCAGCGAAGGCTTCGTTGAGCTCGAAGAAGTCGATGTCGGCAATGCTCAGACCAGCGCGCTTGAGCGCTTTCTGGGTTGCCGGGACCGGACCGTAGCCCATGATCGCCGGGTCCACACCCGCCACGGCCATGGAACGAATCACCGCCAGCGGCTGGATGCCCAGGTCCTGGGCGCGCTGGGCCGACATCACGATCATGCACGAGGCGCCGTCGGTGATCTGCGACGACGTACCGGCAGTCACGGTGCCGCCTTTCGGGTTGAAGGCCGGACGCAATGCCGCCAGGCTTTCAAGGGTGGTGTCCGGGCGAATGGTTTCATCGTAGTCGAAGACCTTGAGGAAGCCGTTCTCGTCGTAACCCTGCATCGGGATGATCTCGTCCTTGAACTTGCCTTCCACGGTCGCCTTGTGGGCGAGCTGGTGCGAGCGCAGGCCGAACAGATCCTGTTGTTCACGGCTGATGCCGTGCATCTTGCCGAGCATCTCGGCGGTCAGGCCCATCATGCCCGAGGCCTTGGCGGCGTACAGGGACATGTGCGGGTTCGGATCGACGCCGTGCATCATGCTGACGTGGCCCATGTGCTCGACACCACCGACGACGAAGACATCGCCGTTGCCGGTCATGATCGCTTGCGCAGCGGTGTGCAGCGCGCTCATCGACGAACCGCACAGGCGGCTGACGGTCTGGCCGGCAGCGGTGTGCGGGATCTGGGTCATCAGCGACGCCATGCGCGCGATGTTCCAGCCTTGTTCCAGGGTCTGGTTGACGCAGCCCCAGATCACGTCCTCGACTTCGGCCGGGTCGATCTTGGCGTTGCGTTCCAGCACTTTGCTGATCAGGTGCGCAGACATGTCTTCGGCGCGGGTATTGCGGTGCATGCCACCCTTGGAGCGGCCCATCGGCGTGCGACCGAAGTCGACAATCACCACGTCTCTTGGATTCAGGCTCATATATTTACTCTCGCTCTATACCGTTGGGCGCTTAACCGAAGAAGCGCTGGCCGTTCTTGGCCATCTCACGCAGCTTTGCGGTGGGGTGGTACAGCGGACCCAGATCGGCGTACTTGTCTGCCAGGGCTACGANNAGGGAATCGATGTAGCGCAGCGCGCCGCCACGGAAGGGAGGGAAACCAATACCGTAGACCAGGCCCATGTCGGCTTCGGCTGCGGTTTCGACGATGCCGTCTTCCAGGCAGCGCACGGTCTCCAGGCACAGCGGGACCATCATCCAGTTGATGATGTCTTCGTCGCTGACTTCACGTTGTTCGTAGACGACCGGCTTGAGCACTTCCAGCACGGAAGCGTCGGCAACCTTCTTCGGCTTGCCGCGCTTGTCGGTTTCGTAGGCGTAGAAGCCCTTGCCGTTCTTCTGGCCAAGGCGATTGGCTTCATACAGGGCGTCGACGGCGGAGCGGCGATCGTCCTTCATGCGGTCCGGGAAGCCGTCAGCCATCACGTCGCGGCCGTGGTGGCCGGTGTCGATGCCGACCACGTCCATCAGGTAGGCCGGGCCCATCGGCCAGCCGAACTTTTCCATGACCTTGTCGATGCGGACGAAGTCCACACCAGCGCTGACCAGCTTGGCGAAACCGCCGAAGTACGGGAACAGCACGCGGTTGACCAGGAAGCCCGGGCAGTCGTTGACCACGATCGGGTTCTTGCCCATTTTCTTGGCGTAGGCAACGGTGGTGGCGACGGCCACTTCGCTGGACTTCTCGCCACGGATCACTTCCACCAGCGGCATCATGTGCACCGGGTTGAAGAAGTGCATGCCGACGAAGTTTTCCGGACGCTTGAGGGCCTTGGCCAGCAGGTTGATGGAGATGGTCGAAGTGTTCGAGGCGAGGATCGCGTCTTCCTTGACCTGGCCTTCCACTTCAGCCAGCACGGCCTGCTTGACTTTCGGATTCTCGACCACGGCCTCGACGACGATGTCGACATTGGCGAAGTCGCCGTAGGACAGGGTCGGACGGATCGCGTTCAGCGCTTCGGCCATCTTCGCCGGGGTCAGGCGGTTCTTCTCGACGCGCTTGCCGAGCAGCTTGGAGGCTTCGTTCAGGCCGAGCTGGATGGCTTCCTCGCGGATGTCCTTCATCAGGATCGGCGTGCCCTTGACGGCGGACTGGTAGGCGATGCCGCCACCCATGATGCCGGCGCCGAGTACGGCGGCCTGCTTCACGTCGTGGGCGATTTCGTCATGGGCCTTGGCTTTGCGCTTGAGCTCCTGGTCATTCAGGAACAGGCCGATCAGGCTCTCGGCAACCGAGGTCTTGGCGAGCTTGGCGAAGCCGGCGGCTTCCACTTCGATGGCCTTGTCGCGACCGAAGTTGGCGGCTTTCTGGATGGTCTTGATCGCTTCGACCGGGGCCGGGTAGTTCGGACCGGCCTGGCCAGCGACGAAGCCCTTGGCGGTTTCGAAGGCCATCATCTGCTCGATGGCGTTCAGCTTGAGTTTTTCCAGCTTCGGCTGACGCTTGGCCTTGTGGTCGAACTCGCCGCTGATGGCGCGCTTGACCAGGTCCAGGGCGGCTTCCTGCAGTTTCTCAGGCGCCACTACGGCATCGACGGCGCCAACTTTCAGGGCGTCTTCGGCGCGGTTTTCCTTGCCGGAAGCGATCCACTCGACAGCGTTGTCGGCACCGATCAGGCGCGGCAGGCGCACGGTACCGCCGAAGCCCGGGTAGATGCCCAGCTTGACTTCCGGCAGGCCGATCTTGGCGCTGGTGGACATGACGCGGTAGTCGGCCGCCAGGCACATCTCCAGGCCGCCACCCAGGGCGATGCCGTTGATGGCAACGACGGTCGGCACTTCGAGGTCTTCGAAGTCGCTGAAAATGCGGTTGGCTTCCAGGTTGCCGGCAATCAGCTCGGCCTCGGGCAGCTTGAAGTTGTCGACGAATTCGGTGATGTCCGCGCCGACGATGAAGACGTCCTTGCCACTGCTGACAATCACGCCCTTGATCGATGCGTCGGCCTTGATGGTGTCCACCGCCTGGCGCAGTTCGCCCAGGGTAAGACGGTTGAATTTGTTGACGGACTCACCCTTGAGGTCGAACTTGAGTTCGACGATGCCGCTTTCAAGAGCCTTAACCGTGATGGCTTTACCTTCGTAAATCATCAACTGATCTCCACGATATGGAAGCTGAACTGTACACGCTGACCACTGTTGTCTTGGTTTCAGACCTGACTGTCAGCGCGATAGTCGGGATTCTGTACGAGCTTTCTGACAATACAAACGCTCAATTCATACGCCCGTTTGATTGGGGTGTGCACACATTTACCGAAAAGCCGATCTTTGTCAAACCCCCAAAAGCACTGGCGAAACGCGACTTCGCAGTCAGTTCTGTACGGCTTTTGAGCAACAGGGCATGACGGTGATCGACGATCATTCACGTAAGCGATAGACGTCACGACCGGAAAATCGATCCAGCCGCCTAAACATCGTGGAGGAGAAAAAAGAAGGGGATTTGACGCGCGGGGAAATGAATTGCCCACTACACTGCCAGCTACTGAAAGACTTCCCGGCCTGCCTGGCCTTTTTTCCAGTGTCTACAGTGCATTGCAGCCCGCCCGGTGACCCGGGCGGGCTTTTTCATGCCAGTGCTTTCAACACCTGAGCAACATCCTGCAACACAGCGGCGTCCTCACGCTCGCCCCAGCACAGGGCAATCATTTGCGCCCCGGCCTCGGCCTTGTAGACGCTTGGCGGCAAGCGCCGGAGTTGCTCCAGCACCCGCGCATCGTCGCACGGCTCACGCCACTGATTGAGCCAGACACCTGGCTCGGTCTGCCAGTAACTCCAGCTGTCCGCACTGCCCTTTCGCCGCGCCTGGTGGTACTGCGCGCAGGTTGCCGGCGGTTCTTCCGGCAGCCAGTGCGGCCAGGTCTGCGGCGCCAATTGCATGTTCAGCCCTATGCGCCGCGCCTCGAGCCGCAGCGCCATGCGCCCGCTCATGCGCCGCGACGGCAGCAGCCAGGCCAGGGGGCTGAGAATCAGCGCAAGGATTGACACAACTACCCAGACCGTCATATCTGTTATTCCTATCAAGACGTTACAAATGAGCTGGTTAGCCGCAACCGGATGCGATCAGCCTGAAACGGACCATACTTCCTTTATTACGATTGTCAGGAGTACCTCTCATGCCCTACGAACACATTCTGGTTGCCGTCGACCTGACCGAAGAATGCGACCCGGTGATCAAGCGTGCCCGCGAGCTGGCAGGCCCGGGCAATGCCAAGGTATCGCTGGTGCATATCGTCGAACCGATGGCCATGGCCTTTGGCGGCGACGTGCCGATGGACCTGTCGCAACTGCAACAGCAGCAGTTCGACCAGGCCAAGGAGCGCATGGATCGCCTGTTCAACAAGTATCCGGAAATCAACCGCGGCGATTCGCACCTGACCTACGGCCAGCCACGCCAGGAAATCCACCAGCTGGCCAAGGACCAGAAGTGCGACCTGATCGTGGTCGGCAGCCATGGCCGCCACGGCCTCGCCCTGCTGCTGGGCTCCACCGCCAATGACGTGCTGCACGGCGCACCGTGCGACGTATTGGCGGTTCGCCTGCAGAAGAAAGCTGACTGAACGATTCGGGGCCGCTTTGCGGCCCCTCTCTTTATCAGCTATCCAGCTCGGCCCAGCGCTCCACCAGCACATCCAGCTCCGCCTGCATCTTCTCCAGATCGGCCAGCACCTTGGCGGTGTGATCGATCGGCTTCTGGTAGAAGGTCGGACCGGAGATTTCCTGCTGCACCGCAGCGATCTTCCCTTCCATTTCCTCGATCTGCCCAGGCAGGGCTTCCAGCTCGCGCTGCAGCTTGTAGCTGAGCTTCTTCTTCGCTTCCGGCGCAGCGGCCACCACCGGCGCAGGCTCGGCGGCCGGCGCGGTGACCACGGCGCTGTTCAGCTCCGACTTGCCCGACTTGCTTTCGCTTACGCCCAGCAGGCGCGGCGAGCCGCCCTGGCGGATCCAGTCCTGGTAACCACCGACATACTCACGCACGCGCCCCTCGCCTTCGAAGACCAGGGTGCTGGTCACCACGTTGTCGAGGAATGCCCGGTCGTGGCTGACCATCAGCACGGTGCCCTTGTAGCCGGCCAGCACTTCTTCCAGCAGTTCGAGGGTTTNNCGTTGGTCGGTTCGTCGAGGACCAGCAGGTTGGCCGGCTTGCTGAACAGCTTGGCCAGCAGCAAGCGCGCGCGCTCACCACCCGACAGCGCCTTGACCGGCGTACGCGCCCGCTGCGGGCTGAACAGGAAGTCGCCGAGGTAGCTGAGGACGTGACGGCTCTGGCCATCGATCTCGATGAAGTCCCGGCCTTCGGCCAGGTTGTCGATCACGGTCTTTTCCAGTTCCAGCTGGTTGCGCAACTGGTCGAAGTAGGCCACTTCGATGCGGGTCCCCGCCTCCACCTTGCCGCCGGTTGGCTGCAGGTCGCCAAGCATCAGCTTGAGCAGGGTGGTCTTGCCGGTACCGTTGGCGCCGAGCAGACCGATACGGTCCTCGCGCTGCAGGACCATGGAGAAGTCCTTGACCAGGTCCGGGCCGCCGGGGTGGGCGAAGCTGATGTTCTCCAGGACCATCACCTGCTTGCCGGATTTCTCCGCGGACTCGATCTGGATATTCGCCTTGCCCTGACGCTCGCGACGCTCGCCACGTTCGACCCGCAGGGCCTTCAGCGCCCGCACACGGCCTTCGTTACGGGTGCGGCGGGCCTTGATGCCCTGGCGAATCCATACTTCTTCCTGGGCCAGGCGCTTGTCGAACAGCGCGTTGGCGGTTTCCTCGGCGGCCAGCGCGGCCTCCTTGTGCACCAGGAAGCTGGCGTAGTCGCCGTTCCAGTCGATCAGCCCGCCGCGATCCAGTTCGAGGATGCGCGTGGCAAGGTTCTGCAGGAAGGAGCGGTCGTGGGTGATGAACAGCACCGCACCCGGGAAGCTGCTCAGGGCATCTTCCAGCCAGGCGATGGCGCCGATATCCAGGTGGTTGGTTGGTTCGTCGAGGAGCAGCAGGTCCGGCTCGGACACCAGCGCCTGGGCCAGCAGCACGCGGCGGCGCCAGCCACCGGACAGCTCGGCGAGAGTCTTGTCGGCCGGCAGTTGCAGGCGGCTCAGGGTGCTGTCCACCAGCTGTTGCAGGCGCCAGCCGTCACGGGCCTCGAGGTCCTGCTGGACGTGCATGAGTTTTTCCAGATCGGCATCGCTATGGATGTTCTGGCTCAGGTGGTGGTACTCGGCGAGCAGCGCGCCAACGCCTTGCAGGCCCTCGGCGACCACGTCGAAGACGGTGCGGCCATCGGCAACGGGCAGTTCCTGGGGCAGTTCGCCGATCTTCAGGCCGGGTGCACGCCAGATTTCGCCGTCGTCGGGCTTTTGCTCGTCCTTGACCAGACGCAGCATGCTCGACTTGCCGGTGCCGTTGCGGCCGATGATGCAGACCCGCTCACCACGGGCGATCTGCCAGGACACCTTGTCCAGCAAGGGCATGGTGCCAAAAGCGAGGGACACATCGCTGAATTTGAGCAGGGTCATGTTGTTCTCCAGAAAGCGGGCGCGCATTCTACCCGACTTGACCGCCCGGCACAGCCTGCGCCGACATCCGCCAGGCGGCGTGCCATTACGTCTGGATACAAGCACAATGCTTTCATCGGTCCCGGCCAAACGGCTAAGCTTAGGCCCGTGAACCCACAGTGCTGGCGACGCCGACACTCGTTTTGGTCAACTGTCTGGAAGTATCATGCGCCGCCTGCTCAACCTCGTTTCCTGCCTGCTTCTTTCCGCCTCGGTGGCCGGCATCGCGCAAGCCGCCGATCTCGCCCAACAACGCCAGATGTACGACGAAGCCAAGCGCGCCCTGGCCAAGGGCGACAAAGGCCCATACCAGCGCTACGCCGCAGCCCTGCAGGATTACCCGCTGGAGCCGTACCTGGCCTATGACGAACTGACCGCCCGCCTGAAAAGCGCCGGCAACGCCGAGATCGAAGCCTTCCTGGCGAAGAACGGCGACCTGCCCCAGGCCAACTGGATGAAACTGCGCTGGTTGCGCTGGCTGGCCGAACGCGGCGACTGGCAGCCCTTCGTCAAGTACTACGACCCGAAACTCAATTTCACCGAGCTGGACTGCCTCAACGGCCAGTACCAGCTGGCGCACAACCTGCGTGCCGAAGGCTATGCCACCGCTGACAAGCTCTGGGCGGTGGGCAAGTCGCAGCCAGCGGCCTGCGATGCACTGTTCGATCGCTGGGCCGCCGAAGGCCAGCTGACCGAGCAGAAACGCTGGCTGCGCACCAAGCTGGCGGCCCAGGCCCGCAACTATGCGCTGGCCAACAGCCTGGTCAAGACCCTGCCAACCCTGGGCAACGAAGGTCGCCTGCTGATCGACGTGGCGCAGAAGCCCGAGCTGCTCAACCAGCCCTCCCGCTTCGCCCCGGCCAACGAAGCCATGTCCGATGTGGTCAGCCTCGGCCTGCGCCGCCTGGCCCGCCAGGACCCGGACCGGGCCATGGCCCTGCTCGACGATTACGCCAACCGGATGCACTTCTCGGTGGACGAAAAAGTCGCCATCGCCCGGGAAATCGGCCTGACCCTGGCCCGCCGCTATGACCCGCGGGCGCTGGACCTGATGACTCGCTACGACCCGCAACTGCGCGACAACACCGTCAGCGAATGGCGCATGCGCCTGCTCCTGCGCCTCGGTCGCTGGGAAGAAGCCTATGACCTGAGCAAGCGCCTGCCCCAGGACCTCGCCAGCACCAACCGCTGGCGCTACTGGCAGGCCCGTAGCCTGGAACTGGCACAGCCGCAGAACCCGCAAATCCCGCTGCTGTACAAGACCGTGGCCCGCGAACGGGACTTCTATGGCTTCCTCGCCGCCGACCGTACGCAGACCCCCTATCAGCTGAATAACAAGCCGCTGGTGATCAGCCAGCAACTGATGAACAAGGTGCGCAATACCCCGGGTATCCGCCGCGCCCTGGAATTCCATGCCCGCGGGCAGATCGTCGATGGTCGTCGCGAGTGGTATCACGTCAGTCGCCACTTCAATCGCGACGAAATGGTCGCCCAGGCACGGATCGCCTTCGACCTGCGCTGGTACTTCCCGGCCATTCGCACCATCAGCCAGGCGCAATACTGGGATGACCTGGACATCCGCTTCCCGATGGCCCACCGCGACACCCTGGTGCGCGAGGCCAAGGTCCGCGGCCTGCATTCCAGCTGGGTATTCGCCATTACCCGCCAGGAAAGCGCCTTCATGGACGACGCCCGCTCAAGCGTCGGCGCCAGCGGCCTGATGCAACTGATGCCGGCCACCGCCAAGGAAACCGCACGCAAGTTCAGCATTCCGCTGGCCTCGCCGAGCCAGGTTCTGGACCCGGACAAGAACATCCAGCTGGGTGCGGCCTATTTGAGCCAGGTACATGGGCAGTTCAACGGCAACCGGGTGCTGGCTTCGGCGGCGTATAACGCAGGTCCGGGTCGGGTACGCCAGTGGTTGCGTGGTGCAGATCACCTGAGTTTCGATGTCTGGGTCGAGTCGATCCCGTTCGATGAAACCCGCCAGTACGTGCAGAACGTGCTGTCTTATGCGGTGATCTACGGACAGAAGCTCAATTCACCACAGCCGTTGGTGGATTGGCACGAGCGGTATTTCGACGATCAGTGATGTGCAACGCTCGAGGGCCTGATCGCCGGCGATCAGGCCCTCGATGCGAACAACTATTCCAGCACCTCAACCTCCATCCCCACCTCCAGCACACTCTCCCCATCGGCCACCAGGTTCTGCCCGAACATGGCCTCCCCTTCCTTCTGCCGATAATTCATCAGGGTCGCGAACGGCTCACGGTCCGGGCTGCGCTCGCCGGTGGCCGGGTCGATGGTGGTAAGAATGCAGCGCCCGCATGGCTTGACCACGCGGAAGGTCTGCCGGCCGATGCGGATGCGTTTCCAGCCATCCTCGGCAAAGGCCTGGGCCCCTTCGATCACCAGGTTCGGGCGAAAGCGCAGCATTTCCATGGGCCGGCCGACCTTCTGGTTGAGGTCGTCGAGGGACGCCTGGCCAATCAGCAACAACGGGAAGCCATCAGCGAAGGCCACCCGGTCGCTGTTCTCGCCATANNAGGCGCACGGGGCGCTCCATGAAGGTGCTCAGCCATTCGGCCGCCTGGTCGCCGGCATCCGGCACACGCAAGGTGTCGCGCCAGATGGTCACGCCGCGCAGTTCGTCGTCGGGCGCGGGAACAGCGACATGCAGGGTCGGAAGCCCCGGAGCGTCCAGCAGCAGGCCACCATCGGCGGCATACAGCGCCGACAGCTGGCTCATCCGGGGAAAGGCGCGCTGGGTCAGGAAGCGGTTGTTACCGGCATCCACCAGCATCCAGCGGCGATCGCCGTCCAGGCCAAGCAGCCCNNGGGCCGGCCGGACTTGAGCGGGTAACGATAAAGCGCACTCAGGTGCATGGGACGTGCTCCCCTGGCAAAAAGAGAGCAGCTTACACCCGTTCGCCGGGCAAACGCTTGCGGCGAACGGGTCCGGATCAGGCGGTGGCCTGGTCCATTTCCAGGCGCTGGCGCACCACTTCCACCAGGCGGTCAGGCTGGAACTTGGAAAGGAAGTTGTCGCAACCGACCTTCTTCACCATGGATTCGTTGAAACTGCCGGAGAGCGAGGTGTGCAACACCACGTACAAGCCGCGCAGGCGGGCGTCGCTGCGGATCTCGGTAGTCAGGCGATAGCCGTCCATCTCCGGCATTTCCGCGTCGGTGAAGACCATCAGCAGCTTCTCGCAGACATCCTCGCCGGCATCCGCCCAGCCCTTGAGCATTTTCAGCGCTTTCAGGCCATCGCTGGCCACATGCAGCTTCACCCCTAGCTGCGACAGGGTTTCCCGCAGTTGCGCCAGGGCCACGGTGGAGTCGTCCACCAACAGGATCTCGCGGCCCTGGGCACGACGCAGCACAGGGTCCTCGAGCTTGTCCCGGGACACTTTCGCGTTGTACGGAACGATTTCCGCCAGGACCTTCTCGACATCGATGATCTCGACCAGTTGCTCATCGACCTTGCTGATGGCGGTCAGGTAATGCTGGCGGCCGGCGCTGGTCGGCGGCGGCAGGATGGCCTCCCAGTTCATGTTGACGATGCG
>DQAA01000150.1 GCA_003523465.1 Pseudomonas sp. | reverse complement strand
AGCCTGGTCGCCCCGGCCGCAGCCCAGGCCGAAGGCCAGATCCGTATCGCCGAACAGTTCGGCATCGTTTACCTGCTGCTCAACGTGGTCCGTGACCAGAACCTGATCGAGAAGCACGGCAAGGAACAGGGCATCGATATCAAGGTGGACTGGACCCAGCTCTCCGGCGGCGCCGCGACCAACGACGCGCTGCTCTCCGGCTCGGTGGACATCGTCGGTGCCGGTGTCGGCCCGCTGCTGACCATCTGGGACCGCACCCAGGGCCGGCAGAACGTGAAGGCCGTGGCGTCCCTCGGCAACTTCCCGTACTACCTGCTGAGCAGCAACCCGAATGTGAAGACCATCGCCGACATCAGCGAGAAAGACCGCATTGCCCTGCCGGCGGTGGGTGTCTCGGTGCAGTCGCGCTTCCTCCAGTATGCCGCCGCCAAGCAATGGGGCGACAAGGAATTCAACCGCCTCGACAAGTACACCCTGGCCGTTCCGCACCCGGACGCCACGGCCGCGCTGATCGCCGGCGGTACCGAGCTGAACGGGCATTTCTCCAACCCGCCGTTCCAGGAGCAGGCGCTGGCCAACAAGGACGTCCACGTCGTACTCGACACCTACGAGCTGCTGGGCCCCAACTCGCCGACCGTGCTGTTCACCACCGAGAAATTCCGCAAGGACAACCCCAAGACCTACAAGGCCTTCGTCGATGCCCTCGCCGAAGCCGCGGATTTCGCCCAGAAGGACAAGGCGGCCGCAGCGGACACCTATATCCGCGTGACCAAGGCCAAGATCAGCCGCGACGAGCTGCTGAAGATCATCGACAACCCGAAGTACGAGTTCACCATCACGCCGAAGAACACCTACCCGTTGGCGGAGTTCCTCTACCGGGTCGGCGCCATCAAGCACAAGCCGGAATCGTGGAAGGACTACTTCTTCCAGGATGAAAAGCCGCTTCAGGGGAGCTGATTCCATGACCGCCCAACTGCAAGGCCACACGGCCAGCAAGCTGAGCCCCGTAGACACCCCACCGTTGTTGCAGGTGGACAACCTCAGCCTGGAATACCGCACCGCCCAGCGCGTGGTGCGGGCCACTCACCAGGTCAGTTTCGAAGTGGACAAGGGCGATCGCTTCGTCCTGCTCGGGCCTTCGGGCTGCGGCAAGTCCACCTTGCTCAAGGCGGTCGGCGGTTTCATCGCGCCGAGCGAAGGCAGCATCCGTCTGCAAGGGCAGGCGGTGCACGGACCGGGCCCGGACCGCATCGTGGTGTTCCAGGAGTTCGACCAGTTGCCGCCGTGGAAGACGGTGAAGCAGAACGTCATGTTCCCGCTGCTGGTGTCGGGCACCCTCAAGCGCGCCGAGGCTGAACAGCGGGCGCTGGAGTACCTGGAAAAAGTCGGCCTGGCAGCGTTCGCCGACGCGTATCCCCACACCCTCTCCGGCGGCATGAAGGCGCGGGTCTCGATCGCCCGTGCCCTGGCCATGCAGCCCAAGATCCTGCTGATGGACGAGCCCTTCGCCGCCCTCGATGCCCTGACCCGGCGCAAGATGCAGGAAGAGCTGCTGGCGCTGTGGGAGGAGGTGCGTTTCACCCTGCTGTTCGTCACCCACTCCATCGAGGAAGCGCTGGTGGTGGGCAATCGCATCCTTCTGCTGTCGCCCCATCCGGGGCGGGTGCGGGCCGAGATCCACAGCCACCAGTACGACCTGCACAGCCTCGGCGGCGCCGACTTCCAGGCCAGTGCCCGGCGTATCCACAGCCTGCTGTTCGAAGACGGCCAGGCCCCGGCCGTCGATGCCGAACTGGGCTTCACCGATATCCGTATCGCCTACTGACCGGGAGCTTCGCCATGACTATCCAATCCTCCCCGCGTCGGGAATACGAAATCGCCCTGCAACCCTGGGACGGCATCGCCCTGGAGCGCGAGCTGCCGCTGATCCAGCGCCTCTGGCAGCACGGCTGGTTGCGCAAGAGCGTGATCCTCGTGCTGATCGCCGTGCTCTGGGAAGCCGCGGCGCGCTACCAGGGCAACGACCTGCTGCTGCCGACCTTCCTGCAGACCGCCCAGGCGCTGTTCGACGGGATGCTCAGCGGCGAGTTGCCGGCCAAGGTCGGTGTGTCGCTGGTGGTGCTGCTCAAGGGCTATGTACTGGGCATCATCCTGGCCTTCGGCCTGACCAGCCTGGCGGTCTCGACCCAGTTCGGCCGCGACCTGCTCGGCACCCTGACCTCGATGTTCAACCCGCTGCCGGCCATCGCCCTGTTGCCGCTGGCGCTGTTGTGGTTCGGACTGGGGGAGAACAGCCTGATCTTCGTGCTGGTGCATTCGGTGCTGTGGGCGCTGGCGCTGAATACCTACGCCGGCTTTCTTGGCGTGAACGAAACCCTGCGCATGGCCGGGCGCAACTATGGATTGCGCGGGCTGCGCCTGGTGCTGCACATCCTCGTGCCGGCGGCGCTGCCGTCGATCCTGTCCGGGCTGAAGATCGGCTGGGCCTTCGCCTGGCGCACGCTGATCGCCGCCGAGCTGGTGTTCGGCGCCACCAGCGGCAAGGGCGGGCTGGGCTGGTACATCTTCCAGAACCGCAACGAGCTGTACACCGACAAGGTCTTCGCTGGCCTGGCGGTGGTCATCCTGATCGGGTTGCTGGTGGAGAGCCTGGTGTTCAACACGCTGGAGCGGGTGACCGTCAAGCGCTGGGGCATGCAGCGCTGAATCACTCTTCCTGGTAGGCCGCCGCGGCGTTGCTCAGGGTCTGCGAGATCAGCTGACGCAACGCTGGCGGCTGTTCCACCACCAGCTCATCGCCCTGGCTCAGCAGCCACCAGCGCAGGCTCCAGCTGTTGCTGACCGTGGCCTGCAGGCGGTGACCGTGTTCCAGGTCGGTCAGCTGCATGTCCGGCGACAGCGGCGTCTCGCGCATGCGGCGGGCGAGGTTGTCGCTGATCCAGGCGTGCAGCTCGATCTTGTCGGCGCTGCCGAACTGCAGGGCGTCGCTGCGCAGGTAGGCCTGCAGGTCGAAGTCGTCCAGGCCCAGGGCGGGGCTGTTCAGCACGTTCAACTGGCGGAAGCGGTGCACGGCGAACTGACGGATGTCCTCGTAGGGCTGCGCCGTGGCGATCAGGTAGGCGACCTGGCCGCGCTGGATCAGGGCCAGGGGGTTGAGGGTCAGCTCGACGGTGCGGTCGTTGTGCGCCGAGTAGTACAGGCCCTGCAACTGGTGTTCATCAAGCAGCGCCTTCTGCACGGTTTCGAGGATGCTGTCGGGCACCTCGGGGGCGCGCATGTTCATTTCCGGACGCACGCTGGCGACCTTGTCCAGCCAGCGCGCCGCCTTGTTTTCCGACGACAGGGTTTCCAGCTTCTGCCGCGCATGGGCAAAGCGCGCATCCAGGCCCTTGAGCATGCTGCCGGGCAGCAGCGGGCGCACCGCTTCTTCCACCAGCGCCAGGCTCAGGGCTTCGCTCACGCTCAGTCCACGCAACTCTACGCAGGCATTCGCTGCCCAATACCAGCCATAGGGGATGCTGCGGTCGTTGCGCTCCAGCGGAAAGATCAGCGACAGCTCGTTGAGGTCCCGTTCGATGCTGCGCTTGCTGATGTTGAAACCGGCGTCCTTGAGGCGCATCACCAGCTCCGCGCTGGTAATGCCGGGCGAGCGGCTGGGCAACTGGCGCAGCAATTCCCATTGACGACTGAGGGTGGCGCGGGTGGTGGCGGAGGGCAAAACGGTGAGTCCTTGTCTAGGCTTGCGGCGAAAGCAGGGTATTGGCCACATGATATGGCAATTTGCCATTAATTTATCCATCCAGGGATGAACCGTTGATTTGCTCCGACGAACGTGTTCGCGACAGGTTTTGTCGTGACGCTGCGCAGAATCACGCCTCGACGCCCATAAGGAAGCCAAGAAGGAGGGCGGTTCCATGAGGATGAACATGTCTGCTGCCAGCAATATCTATTCTCTGCTTGGGCGCCTGCTGCCCGAGCGCGTGGTGCCCGCGCCGGGGCGCGTCCATGTGCGGCGGCTGTAC
>DQAA01000093.1:210-8991 GCA_003523465.1 Pseudomonas sp. | reverse complement strand
GTTGCTCGGCCGCCTGCACGCCGTCGGCGCTACCCGCCCCTTCGCCGAACGCGAGAGCCTGGCGGTGGATAACTTCGGTCACGCCTCGCTGGCCACCCTGCTGGAAGGCGATTTCGTGCCGAAGAGCCTCCTGCCCGCCTTCGAATCGGTGGCCCGCGACCTGCTCAAGCGCATCGAAGCCATCTACGCCCGCACCCCGCACAAGCAGATCCGCCTGCACGGCGACTGCCACCCCGGCAACATGATGTGCCGCGACGAGGTGTTCCATATTGTCGACCTCGACGACTGCCGCATGGGCCCGGCCGTCCAGGACCTGTGGATGATGCTCGCCGGCAGTCGCGAAGAGCGCCTTGGCCAGTTGGCCGAACTGATGGATGGCTACAACGAGTTCCATGATTTCGATCCGCGCGAACTGGCCCTGATCGAACCCCTGCGCGGCCTGCGCCTGCTGCACTACAGCGCCTGGCTGGCGCGCCGCTGGGACGACCCGGCATTCCCGCGCAGCTTCCCGTGGTTCGGCCAGGAGCGCTATTGGGGCGACCAGATCCTCGCGCTGCGCGAACAGTGCGCGGCACTGGACGAAGAACCCCTGAAATTGTTCTAGAAGCGGCAGCCCGTCTGTCTACAATAGCCGCGTATTTAGCTAGCTAAGCAAGGACCATCATGACTGCCGCAAACCCGCGCCGCGGGTACATTCTCGGCCTGACCGCCTACATCATCTGGGGCCTGTTCCCCATCTACTTCAAAATGCTGCAAAGCGTTCCGGCGGTGGAGATCATCGTCCACCGGGTGCTCTGGTCGGCGCTGTTCGGCTCGCTGTTGCTGCTGTTCTGGAAACACCCGGGCTGGTGGCGCGAACTGCGCGACAACCCGCGGCGCCTGGCGATCCTGGCCCTGAGCGGCTCGCTGATCGCCTTCAACTGGCTGACCTACGTGTGGGCGGTGAACAACGGCCGCATGCTCGAAGCCAGCCTCGGCTACTACATCAACCCGCTGGTGAACGTGCTGCTGGGCATGCTGCTGCTCGGCGAGCGGCTGCGTCGCCTGCAATGGGTGGCGGTGGGTCTGGCGGCCTTGGGCGTGGCCCAGCAGGTGTGGCAGGTGGGAAGCCTGCCCTGGGTGTCGCTGGCCCTGGCGCTGAGCTTCGGTTTCTACGGGTTGATCCGCAAGCAGGCACCGGTCGCGGCGCTGCCCGGCCTAGTCGTGGAAACCTGGATGCTGGTACCGATCGCCATCGGCTGGCTGCTGCTGAACCCGGCGGTGAACAGCGCCCAACCAGAGTTCTACACCACCACCCAGGCGCTGTGGCTGATCGCTGCCGGCCCGGTGACCCTGGTACCGCTGGTCAGCTTCAACGCCGCCGCTCGCCACCTGCCCTACACCACCTTGGGCTTCCTGCAGTACCTGGCGCCGACCCTGGTGTTGCTACAGGCGGTACTGCTGTTCGACGAGCACCTGTCGAGCAGCACGCTGGTGGCGTTCATGTTCATCTGGGCCGGTCTGGCCCTGTATAGCGTCGATGCCTGGCTGAGCCTGCGTCGCCGCGCCTGATCAAAAAACGATCAAAACGCTACAGGCCATGATTTACGTGGCCTGTAGCAACATCTCCCAAGGTTATCCACACCCTCATCCCCGCGCTTTGTGCACAAGGCCCTGATTTCTGGCGATTTTTTGCTCAATCCTGGCAAAGCCACGGTTTGCGTGGCCTGGCGGGGTGAGCCCCCAGCTTATCCACAGGGCGATCCCCGCGAAAACGGGATAAGTGGAGTGGGGATAACTACTCTTCCGGACGCAGTTCCAGTTCGACCATCAGGTCGTCGGCCAGCGCTTCCAGGCGCGATTGCAGGCTGTCCAGCGACAGGGTCAGCGGCACGGCGAGCAAGGCATCGGCATGGAACAGCGGCTCGCTGCTCATCGGCGCCGGGCGCACATCGGTGCTCAGTCGCTCGACGTTGACCCCCTGCTCCGCCAGCAGGCGGGTAATATCGCGAACGATCCCCGGTCGGTCATTGCCCACCAGGCTCATGGCAATCGGCTTCCAGGAACAGGACGGCTCGATCCCGCTCTCGGCGATCAGCACGCGAATGCCGCGCTCGCCCAAGGCTTGCAAGGCGTCCACCAGTTCATCGTGGGATTCGGCCGGCACCGCGATGCGCAGGATCCCGGCGAACTGCCCGGCCATCCGCGACATGCGGCTTTCCAGCCAGTTGCCGTTATGCTCGGCGATGGTTTGGGCGATACGCTCGACCTGGCCGGCCTTGTCGGCGGCGATAACGGTGAGGACAAGATGGTTCACGCGGACGACCCTCTGCTGGAATACCCGTGGAAACGCCCGAGGCAGCGGCGCGTCGGGAAAGTATAGGCAAGGCGCGGCAACCTGCCGCAGGGCCTGGAAAATCAAATCGTGTACTGTTTTAAGATTTATCTGGAACAATTGACACGTTTTTTGCGAACATATCCCTTCCCAGCGTGACCCCATGCGACCAAACGGTCGCAGAACGACGTATTTAGTCTAATTTTCACAAGCGCAGCGCATCATGTAGTATGCCGCGGCGTGGACTACAAACGTTCCGATCCGATGTCTGCCAAGCGCCTGTGAAAATGCGCAACCGCCTGCCGGCCTGTCTGGCAAGCCGCATCCAGTCGTCCGTCAGGGCATGTCCTGGTGCCGTGTTTAGAGAAGCGCGTAAGGCATAAATAGAAAAGCGATATAGCTGAGCAGAGTGAGGCAAGCAATGACTGAACACGTTCAAGTCGGTGGCCTTCAGGTCGCCAAAGTCCTGTTCGACTTCGTGAACAACGAAGCGATTCCCGGAACCGGCGTCAGCGCCGAGAAGTTCTGGGCAGGTGCGGAAAAGATCATCAACGACCTCGCTCCAAAGAACAAAGCCCTGCTGAGCAAACGCGACACCCTGCAAGCGCAGATCGATGCCTGGCACCAGGCGCGCAAAGGCCAGGCCCATGACGCCGTCGCCTACAAAGCTTTCCTTCAGGAAATTGGTTATCTGCTGCCAGAAGCAACGGATTTCCAGGTGTCCACCCAGAACGTCGACGAAGAAATCGCCGTCATGGCCGGCCCGCAGCTGGTCGTTCCAGTAATGAATGCCCGCTTCGCCCTCAACGCCTCGAACGCCCGCTGGGGTTCGCTGTATGACGCGCTGTACGGCACCGACGCCATCAGCGAAGAAGGCGGCGCCGAGAAGGGCAAGGGCTACAACAAGGTTCGCGGCGACAAGGTCATCGCCTTCGCCCGCGCCTTCCTCGACGAGTCCGCGCCACTGGCCGCCGGTTCCCACGTCGACGCCACCCGCTACAGCATCGACGGCGGCAAGCTGGTCGTTGCCCTCAAGGGCGGCAGCAACAGCGGCCTGCGTGACGACGCGCAACTGATCGGCTTCCAGGGCCAGGCGTCCGAGCCGACCGGCATCCTGCTCAAGCACAACGACCTGCACTTCGAAATCCAGATCGACCCGACCACTCCGGTCGGCCAGACCGACGCCGCCGGCGTCAAAGACGTGCTGGTCGAAGCCGCGCTGACCACCATCATGGACTGCGAAGACTCCGTCGCTGCCGTGGACGCCGACGACAAGGTCATCGTCTACCGCAACTGGCTGGGCCTGATGAAGGGCGACCTGGCAGAAAGCGTGAGCAAGGGCGGCCAGACCTTCACCCGCACCATGAACCCGGACCGCGAATACACCACGCCGAACGGTGGCACCGTCACCCTGCACGGTCGTTCGCTGCTGTTCGTGCGCAACGTCGGTCACCTGATGACCATCGACGCGATCCTCGACAAGGACGGCAACGAAGTCCCTGAGGGCATCCTCGACGGCCTGGTCACCAACCTGGCGGCGATGCACAACCTCAACGGCAACACCACCCGCAAGAACACCCGCAAGGGCTCGGTGTACATCGTCAAGCCGAAGATGCACGGTCCGGAAGAAGCGGCGTTCACCAACGAGCTGTTCGGCCGTATCGAAGACATGCTCGGCCTGCCGCACAACACCCTGAAAGTCGGGATCATGGACGAGGAGCGCCGTACCACGGTCAACCTCAAGGCCTGTATCAAGGCGGCCAGCGAGCGCGTGGTGTTCATCAACACCGGCTTCCTCGACCGTACCGGCGACGAGATCCACACCTCCATGGAAGCCGGCGCGATGGTGCGCAAGGGTGCCATGAAGGCGCAGAAATGGATCGGTGCCTACGAAAACTCCAACGTCGATATCGGCCTGGCCACCGGTCTGCAAGGCCGCGCCCAGATCGGTAAAGGCATGTGGGCCATGCCGGACCTGATGGCCGACATGCTGGAACAGAAGATCGCCCACCCGCTGGCCGGTGCCAACACTGCCTGGGTTCCGTCGCCAACCGCGGCCGCCCTGCACGTGCTGCACTACCACAAGGTCAACGTGAAGGAGCGCCAGGCCGAACTGGCCAAGCGCGCCCCGGCTTCGGTGGACGACATCCTGACCATCCCGCTGGCGCCGGACACCAACTGGTCCGCAGACGAGATCCGCAACGAGCTGGACAACAACGCCCAGGGCATCCTCGGCTATGTGGTGCGCTGGATCGACCAGGGCGTGGGTTGCTCGAAGGTGCCGGACATCAACGATGTCGGCCTGATGGAAGACCGCGCCACCCTGCGTATCTCCGCCCAGCTGCTGGCCAACTGGCTGCGTCATGGCGTGGTCAGCGAGGCCCAGGTGCTGGAAAGCCTGAAGCGCATGGCGCCGGTGGTGGACAAGCAGAACGCCAACGATGCGCTGTACCGCCCGCTGGCACCGGACTTCGACAGCAACATCGCCTTCCAGGCGGCAGTCGAGCTGGTGGTCGAAGGTGCCAAGCAACCGAACGGCTATACCGAGCCGGTTCTGCATCGTCGTCGTCGCGAGTACAAGGCCCGTAACGGCCTGTAAGTGATGTACAGCCCTATCGCCGGCAACGCCGGCTCCCACAGGTTTCGCGGTGTACTCGATACTTGTGGGAGCCGGCGTTGCCGGCGATGGGGCCCGAGAGAGCCCCGCATCACTTTCAGACTGAAGTCTCTTCCGCCTCTTCCCGCACCACCGCCTTCTCCACATCCCGCCGACTGATGTACTTCCAGTCCGCCTCGTCGATGTAGATCCCGTTCGGACCACTGCCGCCTTCCAGGTCGATCGCCACCCGCGCCGAGACCTGCGGCTTCACGCTCGCCAGAATCGGTACGAAGCCCAGTTGCAGGCTGGTTTCCAGCAGTGCGGCCTGGTTGCGTTCGTCGATGTCCGCCGCTTCGTCGAGGTAGTACGGCAGGCGTACGCGACCGGCGAGGTCGCGGTCCATCAGGTGCAGCAACAGGTACATGTTGGTCAGCGCCTTGATGGTCATGGTGGTGCCGTTGGAGGCGGCGCCGTCGATGTCGGTGTGGATCACCGGCTGGCCGTTGACCTTGGTGATCTCGAAGGCCAGTTCGAACAGGTCCTTCAAGCCCAGCTGGTTGTGGTTGGCGGCAACGAGGCGGGCCAGGTATTCCTTGGCTTCCTCGTTCTTGTTGTCCTGGTCGGCGCTCTGGCTCAGGTCGAACACCGACAGGGTCTCGCCTTCCTCGTACTGGCCGGCGCTGTGGATGATCTGGTCGATGTGCTTGAGCGCTTCCTTGTTCGGCGCCAGGACGATGCGGAAGCTCTCCAGGTTGGAGACCTGGCGACGGTTGATCTCGCGGTTGAACAGGGCCAGCTGGTGTTCGAGGCTGTCGTAGTCGCTGCGGATGTTGCGCAGGGTCCGGGCAATATCGGTGACCGCCGCACGCCGCGCCTTGCCCAGGGTCAGGGCTTCGTCGGTGCGGTGCGCATAGGCATTGATCAGCAGCTGCAGGCGGCGCTCCATGTCGTCTTCGCTGTCGAACTTGGCCACGCCCTTGAGGCGTACCTGGGCGTACAGCGCCTCGATCTGGTTGTCGACCCGCAGCAGGCCTTGCCAGCTGTCCTGATAGTCGTTGAGCAACGGCAGCAGGTTGTCCATGGAGTCATCCACCGGCTCCATGAACGGCGTGCCGAACGGCAGGTCCGCCGGCAGCAGTTGGCGGCGGCGCAAGGCGTCGTCGAGGGTGCGTTGCTTGGCTTCCATATCGGCGATCTGCCGGCCCACCAGTTGCAGCTTGGCCGAGAGCTGCTGAACGCGCTCGGTGAAGGCGTCGCTGGAGCGCTTGAGTTCGTCCTGGGCGGCTTCCAGTTGCGCCAGCTGTTCCAGCTTGTCGCCTTCCTCGGCGCCCAGGGTCTGGCTGCGGCGGAAGTCCTCGAGGGCCTTCTGCGCGTCCAGCACCTGCTGATACAGGGTTTCGGTCTGGGTCTTGCTCGCGGCGCGGTCGGCGGCTACGGATTGCTGGGTCTTGAGCTGCTTGAGCTCCTTTTCCAGACGCTCCTTCTGGTCGCGCAGGGCGGCACGGTCAGCCAGGGCCTGCAGTGCTGGCGGCTCGATATGCGAGAGGTCGACGGAGATACCGGGGACTTCGAAGCGCTCGCCCTTGAAGCCGTCCAGCAGCGTTTCGAGGGTCTTGATCCAGACATCGCTCTCGTCCAGCTCGATACCGCGCTCGCCCAGCGGCAGGCTGAACAGCGCGCCGTTGAACAGGCGCATCAGGCGCTCGACATCCTGCTGGGAGAACTCCTCGCGCAGGCGGGCGTAGCTGTTGTTGTCGGCGTGGTCGAGCTGCTGCTTCACCGATTTCAGGCGCTTTTCCAGGTCGCGCAGGCGCTCTTCGAGGTCTTCCGCACTGAATTGACGGGACTGGGCCAGGGCACCGGCCAGCTCGTCGTGGGCGTCCTTGGCCGCCAGCAGTTGCTGCTCCAGCACCTTGACGTCATCGACCAGGGCGAAGCGATTCTTCAGTACCGACAACTCGCCGAGCCAGCGCTGGATGCCGCTGATCTCGCGCTCCAGGCGCATCAGCTCCTGGGTGCCGTTGCGCTGGTCGTTCTGCAGGGCGTCCTGCTCGCCGCGGTAGTGTTCGGACTGGATGACCAGCTCTTCCTTGCGCGCGCTGGAGTAGTCCTGCCAGGTACCCAGCAGCGAATCGAGCAGCGGCGACAGGCGATGCAGCTTGCCGCGCAGGATGTCGCGCTGGCCCACGCCGTTGGCAAGCGCTTCGACCAGCGGCCCGGCGGCCACCAGCGAGTTGTAGTCCTGCTCCATGCGCCGCACGTCGCGGAAGGCCTCGTCGCAGGCGGCGATGTAGTCGACGCTGCCGGAGCGCAGGCTGTGCTCGAAGGCATCGAGGAACAGCTGCTTGAGCTTGGCCGCGGTGATCTCGCGCATGTGCAGCAGGTTGATGAACAGGGCGCGGAAGGTCTTCAGGCTCTGCTCGCTGGTGGAGCGCAGCGGGATCAGGGTCAGGTCCAGCGGGATCGAGGTGTGCCCGCCGACCAGCAGCCGGCGCAGTTCATCAGGCTTGAGTTCGTAGGCTTTCAGGCCGTTGCGTTCGAGGTTGCTGAACAATTCCTTCTGGCGCAGGCAGGTGTCGTTCTTCTGGTAGTGGGCCAGGTCCAGCTCGCCGGCATAGGCGAAGAACTGGTGACCGAAACCGCCGCCCGGGCCGCGCCCGACCACGCCGATCACGTGCGGGCCGTGGGGCAGGTTGACCTCGCAGAGGATGTAGCTGGTGTCGCTGGCGAAGTAGAAGCGCCGCGACTGCTCCAGGCTGTACTTGCCGAAGCTCATGTCCGACATGCGCGCCAGGATCGGGAACTGCAGGGCGTTGATCGAGGCACTCTTGCCCAGGTTGTTGGCACCGTAGACCGACAGCGGGTGTTCCAGGGGGAACAGGCCAAGGCTGTAGCCGGCGGTGTTGAGCAATGCGAAACGGCGGATGCCGTAGCGTTCCTGGCTCATGCGTCAATCTCCTGTTGCTCTTCGGCGATGGCCCGGGCCAGGGCTTCTTCTTCGCTTTCCTCGGCGAAGGGCTCGAGGTCCAGCGGGTCGTCGGTGCGGTTGAGTTCTTCCGGGGTTTCCTCGACCACCAGCACCGGGGTCGGCAGCGGCAGGTTGCTGTGCAGGCTGGCGGCCAGGTCGCGGTCCTGCTGGACCGAGAGGCAGACATCGAGGAAGCGGTGCATCGGCGGCAGGAAGCGGTAGATGCCGTTCTCTTCGTGAGCGAAACCGAGCTGGGTCATGCGGCGCATGATCTTTTCTTCCAGCTCTTCCGGGGTCTGCACTTCGGCCTGGAGGAACAGATCGCGGTACTTGTCGAGCATCGACGGCAGTTCGTCACGGCCGAGGCTGCCGCCATCCAGTACCGACATCGGGTCGCGGCCCTGGTCGGCAAGGTGCTCGACGAGGATGAAGGTGAACAGCGCCAGGCGTTGCGCGGTCTTGTTGACCTGGGCGGCGGCCTGCTCGGGGACGAAATAGTAGAAGCCGCGGGTGTCGCAGACCAGCTCGTAGCCCAGCGCCTTGAACAGGCCGCGGTATTGGTCCTGGAAGTTCGACAGCTGGGCGTACAGCTCCGGGTCGCGCCGGCTGATATGGAAGCCCTTGAACAGCTCGCGGAAGATCGGTGCGAGCTGGGACAGTTCGGAAAGATCAAGATGCATGGGTAGGGCTCGCAGCAGGTTCGGGCGAAAGTCCGGGCGACGTTTCGCGGCTGGATGTCAGGGCGAAGGAGCGCAGGCTGACCAGGTGTTCGCGGGTGGAGTACTCGCGGCGGTCGAGGCGTTCGCGGGTGAAGCGTTTTTCCCGCGAGAGTCGCGAGAACCAGTAGAGCAGTTCGTCGGTGGCGCCTTCCGGTTCCTGCTCCAGCAGCCAGACCATCAG
>DQAA01000093.1:0-186 GCA_003523465.1 Pseudomonas sp. | reverse complement strand
GAGCATTTCCTTGACCGTGCGCGGGGCGCGGGTCGGCTCGCCCTTGTGGGTCTTGTGCGCCTTGGGGAACTGCGCCGGCTTCGGCTCGAAGCGGGCCAGGGCGTAGACATAGGCCTCGACCTGGCTGGCACTGCCGAGGAAGGTGCTCTGCGGTCGGGTGAACAGCGGCATGGCGGCCTGCGGCAC
>DQAA01000400.1 GCA_003523465.1 Pseudomonas sp. | reverse complement strand
CGGCTGTCGAGCAACCCGCTGCTGCAATGGCCGGTGCGCTTTTATGTGTGGCTGATGCGCGGCACGCCGCTGCTGGTGCAGATCGTCTTTCTCTACACCGCGCTGGCGGCGGGCGGGATCTTCCGCTTCGAGGACATCGAGCTGCTCGGCCTGGTGGTGCCCGGCAATATCCAGGCGCNNCATCGCCCTGGGTCTCAATGAAGGCGCCTATATGGCCGAGATCATCCGCGCCGGCATCGGTGCGGTGGACAAGGGGCAATACGAGGCCGGGCGCTCCCTGGGCATGACCTTCGGCAAGCTGATGCGCCGCATCGTGTTGCCCCAGGCCTTCCGCGTGATCGTTCCGCCGATCGGCAACGAATTCAACGTGATGCTCAAGAACACCACCCTGGTCAGCGTGATCGGCGTGCAGGAGCTGCTGCTCAGTACGCAGATGGTCACCTCGGCGACCTTCCGCGTGTTCGAGCTGTACCTGGTGGTTGCCATCTACTTCCTGCTGCTCACCACCTTGTGGGGCTTCTTCCAGCGCTGGCTGGAAAACCGCTTCGGCCAGTCCGACCGCCCCAGTTCGGCGCCCCCGGCCGCCAGCCGGATGTTCGGCCGCGGCACCCTGAAACTGCTGAGAGGACGCTGAGCCATGGCGCAGAAAAGCGAAGAACTGGTGATCGAGGCGCTGGACATCCACAAGTCCTTCGGTGCCTTGCAGATCCTCAAGGGCGTGTCGCTGCAGGTGAAGCGCGGCGAGGTTGTCGTGCTGATCGGCGCCTCGGGCTCGGGCAAGACCACCTTCATCCGCTGCATCAACCTGCTGGAAGACATCCAGGGCGGGCGCATCCGTGTCAACGGCCACGCCATGGGCTACCGCGAACGCCCCGACGGCAGCCTGGTGCGCGACTCCGAACGCAATATCGCCCGCCAGCGCCGGGACATCGGCATGGTCTTCCAGCGTTTCAACCTGTTCCCGCACATGACCGCCCTGGAAAACATCATCGAAGCGCCGGTGCAGGTGCTCGGCGTGTCCAGGGCCGAAGCGCTGGAACAGGCGAAGAAACTCCTCGCCCGGGTGGGCCTCGCGGACAAGGGCGGGCACTACCCGTCGATGCTCTCCGGCGGCCAGCAACAGCGGGTCGCTATCGCCCGCGCCCTGGCGATGAAACCCCAGGCCATGCTCTTCGACGAACCCACCAGCGCCCTCGACCCGGAGATCGTCGGCGAGGTACTGCAGGTGATGAAGGAACTGGCCGAGGAGGGCATGACCATGGTGGTGGTCACCCATGAAATGGGCTTCGCCAAGGAGGTCGCCGACCGCGTGGTGGTCCTCGACCAGGGCGAGCTCATCGAACAGGGCCCGCCGCAACAGATCTTCAACCACCCGACCCACCCACGTACCCGGGCCTTTCTCAGCCGCGTGCTCTGACCTTTCGCAAAAGGAATATCGTCATGCGTTCAACGAGCTTGTTCGCAGCGCTTTGCTGCGCCGCCGTAATGCCGTTCGCCCAGGCTGCCGGGGGAGAGGTCAAGGTCTACAACTGGTCCGACTACATCGCCCCGGACACCCTCACCGGGTTCCAGGACGCCACCGGGATCAAGCCGGTCTACGACGTCTTCGACTCCAACGAGACCCTCGAAGGCAAGCTGCTGGCGGGCAAGACCGGGTACGACATCGTGGTGCCGTCGAACCACTTCCTGACCCGCCAGGTGGACGCCGGAGTGTTCCTCGAACTGGACCGCAGCAAGCTGCCGAACTGGAAGCACATGGACCCGGCGCTGCTCAGGCTGCTCGAACAGAACGACCCCGGCAACCGTCATTCGGTGCCCTACCTGTGGGGCACCAACGGCATCGGCTACAACGTCGAGAAGGTCAAGGAAGTGCTGGGCGTCGACCATATCGACTCCTGGTCCGTGCTCTATGAAACCGAGAACCTGAAGAAACTGCAGAAGTGCGGCGTGGCCTTCATGGACTCCGCCGACGAGCTGATCCCGTCGATCCTCAACTACCTCGGCCTGGACCCCAACAGCACCAACGCCGCCGACTACGCCAAGGCCGAGAAGCGCCTGCTGGAACTGCGGCCCTACGTGACCTACTTCCACTCCTCCAAGTACATCTCGGACCTGGCCAACGGCAATATCTGCGTGGCCTTCGGTTTCTCCGGCGATGTGCTGCAAGCGGCCAACCGCGCCCGCGAGGCCAACAACGGGATCCAGATCGCCTACAGCATTCCCAAGGAAGGCAGCAACCTGTGGTTCGACCTGATCGCGATTCCCGCCGATGCGAAGAACCCCGACCAGGCCCTGGCTTTCATCAACTACGTGCTGGAACCCAAGGTGATCGCCGGAATCAGCGATTACGTGGGCTACCCCAACGCCAACGCGGACTCCAAGCCCTTCATCGAGCCCGAAACCCTGAACAACCCCGAGGTCTACCCACCCCAGGCGGTGCTGGACAAGCTGTATATCTCCAAGGCCCCGCCGCCGAAGATCATGCGCCTGATGACCCGCAGCTGGAGCAAGGTCAAGTTCAACCAATGAGTCGAGAANNCGAAGCGCCGAGCATGCCGCGTCGTACTACGCCGCCACCGCCCGTGACAGCCAGCCCTACCCCGCCCTCGACGGCGAGATCCGTGCCGATGTGTGCGTGATCGGCGGCGGCCTGACCGGGGTCAACACGGCCCTGGAGCTGGCC
>DQAA01000193.1 GCA_003523465.1 Pseudomonas sp. | reverse complement strand
GCATCCGGCGGCTCGGCGGCCCATACGCCCCAGATCCCCTGGCCGACCCGGTGGCTGGCACCGCACTCGGAGAGAATCGCCAGGGCATCGGTGTGGCCTTCGTACAGCTTGGCCAGGCTCAGGTCGCAGCCGGCGACCCGGGCCAGGGTCTGCCAGCGTTGCAGGGTATGGCCCTGGCCGGGCAGGGGCAGCAGGTCGAGGTGGTCCTGTTGCAGGGACTGCAGGATCGGCGGCAGCTGGGTGTCCAGATGCAGGGCCTGGGGACGCTGGGTGAAGCTGCGCAGCAGGGTGTCCAGGCTGCCCAGGTCGAAGTCCTGGATGATGCTCATGGGCGTGGCTCCTTGTTCTTGATCTTCACTTCAGGCCGAGCTTCTTGCGCATGGCGGCGGTGATCGACTGGCGGGTGCCGGCGTAGTCCTGCCACGGGTCGTTGCCGTCCCCCAGGCGCTCGTCGATATTCGCCAGGGTCCATTGGTTGGCGCCCTTGAGCCCGGCCAGCTCCTCGGGCCAGATCGGCACCGACACCGGCATGCCCTCGCGGGCCCTCAGCGACCAGGCGCAGACCGTGGTTGCGCCCAGGCCATTGCGCAGGTAGTCGATGAAGATCCGGCCGACCCGGTTCTTCGGCCCGGGCACCGCCGACAGCCGCTCGGGAAACAGCCCGGCCATGTGCTTGACGATGGCGTGGCTGAAGTCCTTGACCTCGTCCCAGCCCGCCTTGCGCTGCAGCGGCACCACCACATGGATGCCCTTGCCGCCGCTGGTCTTGAGGAAGCAGCGCAGGCCCAGTTCTTCCAGGAGGGTGAGGGTCAGGGTGGTGGCTTCGACCATGGACTTCCACGGCAGCTTGGGGTCCGGGTCGAGGTCGAGGATGAAGCGGTCGGGGCGTTCGAACTGCTTGTCGGTGGCGTTCCAGGTGTGCAGTTCGAGCATGTTCATCTGCACCGCGCCGAGCAGGGTGTCTTCGCGGTTGATCACCATCGCCGCCTGGCCGGCCTGGTCCTTGTCGTAGGTCTTGACGTGGGGCAGGTCGAGCTGGGCGGCGTGCTTCTGGAAGAACAGCTCGCCGTCCAGGCCGTCCGGCGCGCGGACCAGCGCCACCGGGCGGTCCTTGAGATGGGGCAGGANNCAGCCCGGCGACCCTTGCGTAGTACTCGGCGATATCCAGTTTGCGGGTGTTGCTGCTGGCATCGATGACCCGCTCGGGGTGGGTCAGGCGCATGGTTTTCGCGGCGGATTTTTTCACGGGCATGGCGCGCTCCCGGGTGATGGCGCTGGCCGGTTTGTCAGTGCGCAGCCCATGGAACACGGCGTGACGGACGATGCCGTCGCGGGTCATCTGGGCGAAGCTGACTTCCGCCAGCAGGCGCGGTTGCAGCCAGTGCACGCCACGCGCTTCGGCTCCGGTGGGCGGTTTGTCGAGGGCCGGGCGTGAGGTTTCCAGGGGCTGCAATTGCTTGTGCAGGCTGTGCAGGCTGTGCAGGGTGTCGGTACTGAATCCGCTGCCGACCTTGCCCGCGTAGCGCAGCTGCTCGCCATCATGCAGGCCCAGCAGCAGGGCGCCGAACGCGCTGCGGCTGCCCTTGGGATCGGTGTAGCCGACGACCACGAATTCCTGGCGCTGCTGGCACTTGAGCTTGATCCAGTCGCTGCTGCGCCGCTCCACATAGACGCTGTCCTGGCGCTTGCCGATCAGGCCTTCCAGGTTGAGGCGGCAGGCGCTGTCCAGCAGCGACTCCACCGGCTCGTTGAACTCGGTGGAATAGCGCAACTGTGCTGGCGGGTCGGCGAGGATCTTTTCCAGGGCGGCACGGCGCTCCTGCAATGGCTGCTGGCGCAGGTCATGGCCGTCGAGCCAGGGCAGGTCGAACAGGTAATAGAGGATGCGTTCGTCGTGCTCGGTATCGAAGGCGTTCTGCAGGGCCTGGAAATCCGCCACACCGTTGTCGTCCGCCACCACCATCTCGCCATCGAGCCAGGCGGACGTGAGCTTGAGCTTTTTCAGGGCCGCCACCTGGTGCGGCATTTTCGCGGTCCAATCGTGGCCGTTGCGGGTGAACAGGCGCACCTCGTCGCCGTCGATGCGGGCGAGGATGCGGTAGCCGTCGAACTTGATTTCGTAGCGCCAGTCCCCCTGGGGCGGGGCGTCCACCAGGGTTGCGAGCTGGGGCGCGAGGGTGGCGGGCAGGGCGCTCTTGCGGGGCTTTTTCNNCGGCTTTCGATTTCGCCGCTTTCGATTTCGCGGCAGGGCGCGTGCCGGGCAGGCTGCGGTCGCTGAGCACGCTGTCCGGTTCGGCGTCGAGGATGTCGTAGTCGCTTTCTTCGCGGGCCTTGGCGTCCGCCGACTTGACCAGCATCCACTGCTCCTTCTTGCCGGCCAGGCGTGTGCGAAACAGGTTCCAGCGTCCGCCGAGCTTTTCCCCTTGCAGCTCGAAGNNTGATGAGGATCACCCTCGGGGATCCACACCCCGCGGTCCCAGACGATCACGTCGCCGGCGCCATAGTGACCTTCCGGGATATGCCCTTCGAAACCGGCGTAGTCCAGCGGGTGATCCTCGACATGCACCGCCAGGCGCTTGACCTTGGGGTCCAGCGACGGCCCCTTGGGAATCGCCCAGCTTTTCAAGGTGCCGTCCAGCTCCAGGCGGAAGTCGTAGTGCAGGTGGCTGGCGTCGTGTTTCTGGATGCAGAACTGCAGCGTCTGCGCTTTGCCACGAGCCCGCTTGCCACTGGGTTCCGGGGTGGCGGCGAAGTCGCGTTTGCGCTGGTATTCCTGCAGGGGCTTGGCCATGGCGCTGCTCTGTGTCGGGCGTCTTATCAAGTGGGAGAGGGCGCGCGGGACGGGAGTTCAATCGGCATGGCGACCGGGTGGCAGAAAGACTGAATCATTGCCCGCGGCGGGGAGTCGACTCAGAAACAGCCCACCTGCAAGCGAGGTTGCCATGAACGAAAAGACCGAGAAGCCCGCGACACACGTTCCCCAGGAAATCGACGATATCCAGGACCGCATGGGCGAAATCCGCGAGCTGGATTTCAGCGACCGCCACGACGAGCGCCAGGGCCGTGCCGGCGATGCACGACCGGCCGAAGAAGTGAACCGCGAGTTCCCCGCCGAGCGGGTCGCGCGCAGCGGCATGAGTGGCGGTGAAGCCCTCAGCGAAAGCC
>DQAA01000504.1 GCA_003523465.1 Pseudomonas sp. | reverse complement strand
TCACGGTTGCGCCACCAGTGTTCCGGCAGCACCGGCAGGGACGCCAGGTCCAGGGCCAGGGTGCGGTTCTGGTTGGTCTTGAAGTCGAAACGCACCTGGGTCGGCGACTCCACCACCACATCGGCGACATCGGCGAACTGGGTGCGGTACTTCAGGCTGCCGTCGCGCAGCAGCAGGTCGTAGGTGAAGCGCACGTCCTCGGCGCGGATCGGCTTGCCGTCGGCGAAGCGTGCTTTCGGATCGAGATAGAAGCGCAGCCACAGGCCGTCGTCGGCCCGCTCCATGCGCCGGGCGACCAGGCCGTAGACGGTGTAGGGCTCGTCCAGCGAGCGTACTGCCAGTGGCGAATACAGCCAGCCGTCGATCTCGCTGACGCCGATGCCTTTGTCGATATAGGGAAGGATATGGTCGAACTGGCCGATCTCGATGGCCGAGCGGCGCAGGCTGCCGCCCTTGGGGGCATCAGGGTTGGTGTACTGAAAATGCTGGAATTGCTGCGGGTAGCGCGGCGCCTCGCCGTAGACGGTGAGGGCATGGGTGGGGGCGGCCTGGACGTTGAAACCCAGAAGGGCCGCAAGGCAGCCCCCGAAGGCCAGGATGGCCTTGAGACGCAAGACCGATCAGTCCTGGCGGCTGGTCACTTCCAGCAGGTGGTAGCCGAACTGGGTCTTCACCGGACCCTGCACCACGTTGATCGGGGCGCTGAACACTACGGTGTCGAATTCCTTGACCATCTGGCCCGGGCCGAACGAACCCAGGTCGCCGCCCTGGCGGCTGGACGGGCAGGTGGAGTTGGCTTTGGCGATTTCAGCGAAGTCCGCGCCGCCTTCGATCTGGGCTTTC
The DNA here is from genome assembly GCA_003523465.1 of Pseudomonas sp. Taxonomy (GTDB): domain Bacteria; phylum Pseudomonadota; class Gammaproteobacteria; order Pseudomonadales; family Pseudomonadaceae; genus Aquipseudomonas. The sequence continues at coordinate 3,309 of DQAA01000504.1, read as the reverse complement.
AGTTCGTTGCACTTGTCTTCGCTGCTGACGAGGATGTGGCGGGCAGTGGCTCGGGCCATGGGGAGTACTCCTGTTGAGAAAAGCCAGAGCCTACCGCAAACGGGCGCTGATTTCTCCTGCGCGACAGTGGGAATTGTCGCTGGCACCTGACATTTCTGTCAGTTGTGCGGCGCATGGATTTCGCTCTTCAATCGGCAATCACCCGGACCGGGCTTTGCTGATCGAGGATCACCGTCATGTATCGCTGCCTTTCAGCCCTAGGCATAACGCTGCTGCTGTTGCTGTTTTCTGCGCAAGGCTGGGCCCTGTCCGGCCCGGAAACCGCCATGCAACTGAACCAGCGCATGGCCGCGACACCGTCGCAGTGCGTCGGCGGCAAGCCGCCCCACAGTTGCAGCGGGGTGCTGATGCTGTTCCTTCCGGAAGACCATCCGCAACCGTTCTGGCACCACGATGACGAAGCACAGGTCCGGGGCTCCGAGCGTTTCCTGTTCGTTCGCCAGGACCGTCCGCCCTCGATGATCACGGTGCCGCGCGTGGGCTACATCCTCCAGGACCGCTTCAGTGCCGTGAGCCAGGGCAAGCCTTACGAGGTGGTTGCCGACAGTGGCGACGAAGTCATGGTGCGCAACTGGGACGAGAACGCGCCGCAAGCATTGGCGGTCCAGGCCTTGTATTACGACAGCGCCGATGCCGTCAGCCTGCTGCGTGCCCAGCGCGGTCAGCGTGAATGGTTCGAGGCCACCGGCGTGTGGCTGCCGCTGTTGCGCTTTCACCAGGGCGAGGGCCGCGGCGCGTTCGGTTTCAGCCAGCAGGAACAGCTGTACAACGGCTACCAGGTGGCAGCGCGCTTGAACGCGCGTTACGCCGATGACGAGGATTGTGCTGATGGCCATGCCGGCTACTACTGCAACGGGGTGATCGTGCGTACCGTCGGCGCGGGGAATTTCCATGCCTGGAACCCCAGCCCCAATTCGGACCGTATCAATGGCGTGTCCTTCAGCTACTTTCGCCGTGACCTCAAGGCCGACACCATGGTCTACCCGCGGGGTTATGTGATTCGTGAATTGTCGGCGCCGGCCGTAACGCCTTTCGAGCCGGCCTGTTTCTACCCAACGGATGGTGCCACCGACAACGCCGCAGACGGCGGCATCTGCACTGTCCGAAACACCTGCCAGGCCCTGGGCATCCACGACCTGGCCGCCTGGCTGGCCCGCTACCAGAGTGCGCCGCGCAATGGCTGCTCACTCTCCCTCTCGGAGGCCGACCTGAAACTGGCCCGGGAAATTCGCCATCAGCCGCTGACCCTGGACCCCTGGACCGAACTGGTGATACGGCCCTGGAAACAGAACATCGGCAAGGAGCTGCCCATCGAGGCCATCGTCTACAGCCTGGAGTCGTATTACGAAGCGGATGGACCGGGTGGGGGCCGGCACACCCAACGGGATTACCTGGAGCAGACGGGGCGTTACCTGCCACTGCTGAAGGCCGATTTCACGAGTGCCCAAGGCACGCCGTTCAGCTTCGATCCAGCTGACCAGAGCATGCCGTGAGCAACAGGGAGGAATAAGCCATGCCCCGGTTCTTCTGGCGAATGGCGTTGCTGCTGATACTGCTCGTGCCGTTGCCGGGCTGGGCACTGACCGGGCCGCAAACCGCCCAGTTGCTCAACCAGCGTCTGGCCGCGACGCCCACCCAATGTGTTGGCGGGACGCCGCCCCATGCCTGCAGCGGAGTATTGATGCTGCCCATGGCCGACGACCATCCCCAGCCGTTCTGGCACCACGATGACGAAGCCGAGGCGCGTGGCACCGAGCGTTTTCGTTTTCTGCGCAAGGATCTTGTCGCAGCACCATTGCCCGGCAAGGTCGGCTACATCCTTCACGACGGCTTTACCGCACAGGCGCAACGCAAGGCCTACGAGGTGGTCGATGACGGCACTGCGGCGCCGGGTGAACGGATGGTGCGCAACTGGCCCGAAGGCGCGCCGGAGCAATTGGCGGTGCAGGCGCTGTACTACGACATGGCCGATCCCGACAGCCTGTTGCGCGCCCAGGGCGGCCAACTCGCTTATTTCAAGGCCACGGGGCAGTGGTTACCGCTGGTACGCTTCGCCGCGGGGGCGTTCGGTTTCAGCACCCAGGAACAGCTCTACTCCGGTTATCAGGTAGCCGCCCGGCTCAATGCCCGGTATGCCGACACCAGGCCCTGCAGCGACGGTCGTGCCGGTTACTACTGCAACGGAGTCTTCGTGCGCACCGTGGACATGGGCGATTACAGCTACCGGATCTGGAATCCCAGTCCCAACTCGGAAAAGATCAACGGCGTTTCCTTCAGCTACCTGCGCAAGGACGTGGCGCGCATGGAGTGGCTGGTGTACTCGAAAGGCTATGTGATCCGCGAACTCTCGGCGCCANNATGGAACTGGGCTGCATGTATCCCGAGGATGCCGCGACCAACGTGGCCCCTGAACAGGGCGCCTGTACGTTCAGGGAGGCCTGCGATGCCCTGGGCATTACCACCGTCGATGGCTGGCGGGCACGTTATGAAGCCCAGGAACAGCATCGGCGTAGCTGCGCGCTGGGCACTACGCCGGCCGGCCTGGACCTGCTGCTGGCGATCCGCGCCGCAGTGCCGCGGCTGGACCAGTGGAACGAGGCAATGATGCGGGCCTGGCCGCCGGATGTGGGCGAGCGCTTGCCCATCGAGGCGTTCGTCCATAGCGATATTTCCATCTACGAACACAGCGGCCTGGCGGACGCCCGGTACATCCAGCGCGACTATCTGGAGCATGCCGGGCGTTATCTGCCGCTGCTCAAGATCGACCTGAACGCCGCCGAAGGGCGGCTGTTCAGCTACGACCCGGAAGAACAGGGCCTGCGTTGACGGCGTTCAGTCCTGGCGCAGGGCCTGGGCCGCTTCCCGCAACATCGCCTCGGTTGCGTCCCAGCCCAGGCAACCATCGGTGATCGACACCCCGTACTTCAACGCGCCCTTGCCCAGCGCCTGGCACCCATCGAACAGGTGGCTCTCGATCATCACCCCCACCAGCGAGCGGTCGCCGGCGACCCGCTGCCCGATCACATCGCGCAATACCGCTGGCTGCTTGAGCGGATCCTTGCCGCTGTTGGCATGGCTGCAATCCACCATGATCCGTGCCGCGATCCCGGCCTTGGCCAGGCCTTGGCGCGCCATGGCGACACTGTCCGCGTCATGGTTCGGGCCTTTGTGGCCGCCGCGCAGGACCAGGTGCGTATCCGGGTTGCCGAGGGTTTCGACGATCGCCGGATGGCCCTGGGCATCAATGCC
>DQAA01000667.1 GCA_003523465.1 Pseudomonas sp. | reverse complement strand
AACGCCATTGCTGACCATGGCCGAAAAGATCGCCCGGATCGACGCGATCTGCGGCCAGGCGCGCATCCTCCCGGTGATCACCATCGCCCGCGAGGCCGACATCCTGCCCCTGGCCGATGCCCTGGCCGCCGGCGGCATCCGCACCCTGGAAGTGACCCTGCGCTCCGAGCACGGCCTCAAGGCGATCAAGGTCCTGCGCGAGCAGCGCCCGGAGCTGTGCATCGGTGCCGGCACGGTGCTGGATCGCTCGCAGTTCGATGCGGTGCAGGAGGCGGGGGCGCAGTTCGTGGTCACGCCCGGGGTGACGCAGGAAATTCTCCAGGCCGGCGTCGAGAGCGATATCCCCTTGCTGCCGGGGATCAGCACACCGTCGGAAATCATGATGGGCTACGCCCTCGGCTACCGCCGCTTCAAGCTGTTCCCGGCGGAAATCAGCGGCGGCATCGCGGCCATCAAGGCCTTCGCCGGGCCGTTCGCCGACGTGCGTTTCTGCCCGACCGGCGGGGTGCGACCGGACAACCTGCTGAGCTACATGAGCCTGCCCAACGTGATGTGCGTGGGCGGCACCTGGATGCTGGATAGCGGCTGGATCAGGAACGGCGACTGGGCGTCGGTGGAGAAGTGCAGTGCCGAGGCGATGGCGCTGCTCAACGGATAACGATGGGTTGTGCTTTACGGCTGTTCGGGGCGCTTGGTCGGCGCCCCTTTTTTTGCCAGCTCAGAAGGTGTCCAGGATATTGGCGGTTTCCAGGTTCTTCTCTGCAAGGAAGCGTGGCGACAGCAGCGTTCTATGGGGGTCGTAAAGGCGACGGTAATTGCCGGCGGGCGAGGTGCCCATCACCGGCTTGTCGATGCGGTTGTTATCTACCTTGTCCTGCTTGATCCGCGAGTACTCTTCCCGACTTACTTCCACGGCCATGACGCGCGCCAGGACCACCGGCGCATTTTCCTGCTGGCTCTGCAACATCAGGAACGGCAAGGCCTGGCGTTGCTCGTCGAGCGGCTGGACGAAAATGAACCAGGCCTTTTTCCCGCTTCCATGTGGCAGTTCTATTTCCACGCCGCTGGGCAGGCCTGGAAGGTTGGCCACTTCGAGGGTCAGGTTGGCCGCCAGGAAGTTCAGTTCCGCTTCGAACACATCCAGGGCGTGGGTCGCGAAGGTGCCACCCAGCGCGGCGCTCACGCCTGCGGTGGCCATCCGGCCCTGCATCGTTTGATGGTCTTCCGGATTGACGGGGATGGTCAGGAAGCGCTTGCGCAACTGTTCGAAGCGCATCAGCGACTCGGTTACATGGGTGCCGTCCGCCACCGTTCCATCGGTTATTGCCTGCTGGACGGCGGCTGCGGGTACGGCCTGCTCCTGATGGGCGGCGGGTGCGGCGGCTGCTGGTGCAGCGGGTGGAACAGCAGTCGTGTTGCTTTTGGCCTGGTGAGCGGCGCGGGACTCGTTGAAGCCCTTGGTGAAACCGCGCATGAAGCCGGTCCAGAACGAAGAGCCGAACATGATGGCGAACGCCAGCATGAAGATTATCCAGAACCGGAATGCGGCGCTGGCAATCATCCGGCCGAGGAACTTGTCCCAAAGATTCATGGGCTTGGCTTCGAACACCAGGCGCTGTTCGAAGAACGAGCGCACGCCTTGGGTCACGGTTGCGTCATCGCAGGCAATGCCCTGGCTTTTGTAATAGCTGCGGATCCGTTCCGCGACCTCCGCTTCGCGCCGGGGCAGGTCGAGGTGTTCCTCGATTTCCATCCGGCGGTGGCGCAACTCGTCGACGAGCGCCATCGCGCCCATCTGTTCGGAGAGAAGGCCCTTGCTCATTCAGAGGCCTTGGTCAGCAGGGCGGCGAAGGCGCGCTTGGCGTCCTCGACGGCGAGGGCGATGTCCCGCGAGGCGTTGCTGGCTTCGCTGCGGTAGTTGTCGGTCAGGGTCTTCATGTCGCTCTGGAAGGCCAGGGTGGCCTGTGCCAGGGCGCGTACCGAGTCGACCTGCAGGGTCGAGCCGTAGCTGGCCTTGAGCGCTTCGTTCAACTGCTGCTGGGAGCTGTTGCCCAGGGCTTCCAGGCCCTTGCTGATGCCTTCGGTGGTGGCGTTGAGGGTGTGGGTCGCTTCGGCCATGCCCTGGTTGGCGGTGAACGATACGGCCAGGCTGGTCAGGACGATTTCGTTGGTGGAGAAGAACGACACCATGCGCTGGTACTGGCGCTCCTTGACCGCGTGCACCTGGCTGATACGGGCGAAGACCATTTCCGCAGTGTTGTAGCCGACCCGCAGGTCGTCGGCGATGTCCTTGATGATCTGGAAGCGCTTGTCTTCGTTCTGCAGCTCGCGCACGGCCAGGTCGCGCTTGAGTTCCAGCGCGGCGCGCTCGGCGGCGCCGAGTTCGTCGGTGGTGGCCACGGCCTGGTTGGCGGTTTCCAGTTCGGCGCTGCGCTGGGTCATGGACTCATGGGCCACGGCGAGGACTTCCTGGGCGTTGACCTCGGCGGTTTTCATCGCCAGGCGGAAGTCCATGTACGACTCGAGGATCGCGTTCTCGCGCACGATCTGCTCGTTGGCCATCTTGCAGGCTTGCAGGTAGTGCTTGCGGATGTCCTCGAAGCGGCTGGGGATCGAGCCGCGGCGCACGTTCATCCAGGTCAGCTTCAGGCGCTCCATGGTGTCCAGGCGCCCGTCTTCCATCCACGAGGCCATGGAGGCGGCATCTTCGCGAATCGAGGTGAAGCTGTTGGTGATGTCCATGAAGCGGGTGGACACGTCCATGCCTTCGATCTGCTCGCGCACCATGCTGTTGAAGGTGGTGGACTGCTGCAGCACGGCGGCGATGGTGGTGACCTTGTCGCTGTCGTAGTGCGCGACCTTGTCCAGCAGCGCCAGGACCGGGGCATCCTGGGCTGGCTTGACCAGGTCGATGCCGATGGTGCGCAGGCCGGTGACGGCGCGTTCGAGGTACTGGCTCATGACGTGTCCTTACTAAACAGAGGTGGCGGTAGTGGTTGCGGTCGGGTCCGGCGTGCGTTCGTCGAACGGCACCCGTTGTGAGGAGAGCAGGTCCATCACGTCCTGCAGGTCCAGGTTTCTCTTCATGTAGCCGGTGATCAAAGCGGGGATGTCCAGGCTGGCCGGATAGGTGTAGGTGCGTTCGTCTTCATGGGTGCAGGGGCACAGGCCGCGGTACTGGTTGCCCTCGCGGCAGTAGCACTGACGTTGCTCGCTGGAAGGCGGCTCGTCCCGGCGCAGGGCGGTGACGGCCCAGAACAGTTCGAGGGCGCGACTGTGTTCGGCCAGGGCCTGCTCGACGGCCTCCAGCTGATCGTTCAGGCGCTGCTGCTGGTCATCGAGCGCCTGCCNNCTGCCACATCTGTTCGAGGGCGGCGCGATGCTGGGGCTGCTCGGTCATCAGGATTTCGAGGCAGTCCTCGACGCTGAGCTGGGAATCGCTCAATTGCTCGTCCAGGTCTTCCCAGATGTGCTGCGTCCATTCGTCCTCGCGCAGGGCGATCACTTCGAACACCTTGTACGCCTCGAAGGCGCGCTGCTCGGCGGCGAGGATCTGCTTGGCCAGCAGGGTGCGGCGCAGGGCGCCGGGGTCGCTGCGCAAC
>DQAA01000398.1 GCA_003523465.1 Pseudomonas sp. | reverse complement strand
CGCCCAGGGCGAGGACGTTGTTCTTGAACTCGTTCGGCGAGAAGTCCTGTACCAGCGAGATCAGGCCAGTCTGGTGGTCCACCAGCAACACCACCGCGTCGTCTTTGTTAAGGCGTTTGTAGTCGTTGCTCATTTCATGACTCCTCTAACAGTGAAAGAGGCGCGGGCCCATGCCCGCGCCGGGGTGGAACTCAGAAGGCGAAGCAGGAACAACCGAACGCGCCCCAGAAGCCCTGGAAGTCGCTGACCGGCACATTGGACATGCGCGCCCGCTCATGACTATGGGAATGCACCCCGCACGGACCGCTGCACTGGTGCACCTGGGCCTGCAACGGCGAAGTTGGACGCCAGTGGCCCGGAACCTTGGCCACCGGCGACCAGTCCGGCAGCACCGGAATGTCCTTGGGACCGAACGAGCCGAAGTCGCCGGCGCCGTACACCACCTTGCCGCCGACCACGGTCAGCTGCGATTCGATCCACTTGATGGCCTCTTCCTCGACACTGAAGAAGTCGGCGCTGAGCACGGCCACGTCGGCCAGCTGGCCAACCTTGATCTGGCCCTTCTTGCCCTGTTCCGACGAGAACCAGGCGCTGCCGTGGGTGAACAGTTCCAGCGCGGTGGAGCGCGGCAGGCCTTCCTGGTGCAGGGCCAGGCCGCCGACGGTGCGGCCGCTAACCATCCAGTACAGCGAGGTCCACGGGTTGTAGCTGGACACCCGGGTCGCGTCGGTACCGGCACCGACCGGCACGCCCTCGGCGAGCATGCGCTTGATCGGTGGCGTCGCTTCGGCGGCCTTGGCGCCGTAGCGATCGACGAAGTACTCGCCCTGGAACGCCATGCGGTCCTGGATCGCGATACCGCCACCCAGCGCCCGGACCCGCTCGATATTGCGCGGGGTGATAGTCTCGGCATGGTCGAAGAACCACGGCAGGCCGTTGAACGGGATGTCGCGGTTCACTTTCTCGAACACATCGAGCATGCGGCTGATGGATTCGTCATAGGTGGCGTGCAGGCGGAACGGCCAGCGCTGCTCCACCAGATGGCGCACCACCGGCTCCAGTTCCTGCTCCATGGACGGCGCCAGGTCAGGACGCGGTTCGAGGAAGTCCTCGAAGTCGGCGGCGGAGAACACCAGCATCTCGCCGGCGCCGTTGTGCCGGAGCATGTCGTCGCCCTGGTGCAACTTGACGCTGCCGGTCCAGTTCTTGAAGTCGGCCAGCTCTTCCTTGGGCTTCTGGGTGAACAGGTTGTAGGCGATACGCACGGTCAACTGGTCTTCCCTGGCCAGTTGCTCGATGACCTCGTAGTCGTCCGGGTAGTTCTGGAAGCCGCCGCCGGCGTCGATGGCGCTGGTCAGGCCGAGACGGTTGAGCTCGCGCATGAACTGGCGGGTCGAGTTGACCTGGTATTCCAGGGGCAGCTTCGGCCCCTTGGCCAGGGTCGAGTAAAGGATCATCGCGTTGGGTCGGGCCACCAGCATGCCGGTCGGCTCGCCACGGGAGTCACGGACGATCTCGCCGCCCGGCGGGTTCGGCGTGTCCTTGGTGTAGCCGGCGACCCGCAGCGCGGCGCGGTTGAGCAAGGCGCGGTCGTACAGGTGGAGGATGAACACCGGGGTATCCGGCGCGGCCTGGTTGATTTCTTCCAGGGTCGGCATGCGTTTCTCGGCGAACTGGAATTCGTTCCAGCCACCGACCACCCGCACCCACTGCGGGCTCGGGGTACGCAGGGCCTGGTCCTTGAGCATGCGCAGGGCATCGGCCAGGGACGGCACGCCTTCCCAGCGCAGTTCCAGGTTGTAGTTCAGGCCACCGCGGATCAGGTGCAGGTGCGAGTCATTGAGGCCAGGGATGGTGCAGCGGCCCTTGAGGTCGATGACCTGGGTGGCGCTGCCGCGGGCGCCCATGGCTTCGGCATCGGTGCCGACGACGATAAAGCGTCCATCCTTGATGGCCACGGCGCTGGCTTCGGGCTTTTCCCGGTCCACGGTATGGAAGCGGCCATTGAACAGAATCAGATCGGCATTCATTGCAGGTCCTTGGTCTGGAGTGAGTGAGGCGAAGGACAACCGCGGCAGCAAGGTCGCTGCGGCGGTCAAGAGAGACCCGGCCGCCAGCAGGCGGCGCCGGGTCGGGTCGTTGCGGTCATCCTGGTCGGTCATGACGGATTCCCCGATGGTGTGTCTGCGGATTCTTGAGGGCGGGCGGGGGATGCACGAGTTAAACGTTGTTAATTATCTCCCCTGCTGACGTGGGGGTTTGCCAGCGAAGCGCCGGTAAGCCTAGCCGTAACAAAAAGCCATCAAGGCCCAAGGAAGCATTGCCTTGTCGGACAAACCTCCCCACCATGCGGGAAAACCACAGNNGGGCCTTGCCGACAGTCGGAACAGTGCCAGGAGCAAGATGTGAGCCGTCACCGTGAACAGGCCGTGCAGTTCGGCCCTTATCGGGTCTTCCCCGGCCAGCGCCTGATCGCCGAGAACGACCGCCCGCTGCGCCTCGGGCGGCGCGCCATGGATATTCTCCTGGCGCTGCTGGAGCGCCCCGGCGAGGTCCTGGGCAAGACCGAGCTGATGGCCCGGGTCTGGCCGGACACCGTGGTCGAGGACATCAGCCTGCGGGTGCATATCGCCGCC
>DQAA01000399.1 GCA_003523465.1 Pseudomonas sp. | reverse complement strand
GCCCGCGAAGGACCGCGCAGCGGTCCCAAAATGGTGGCGCCAATGCGATTTTGGGACCGCTGTGCGGTCCTTCGCGGGCAAGCCACGCTCCTGCTTTTATCCCGACCTATTTGCTAGGACTTTGTTCGCCGCCGCGCATGGCGTAGACTGCCGACAAGTCTGTGAGGAAATTCCATGAGCGCCATAACCATTACCGACGCCGCGCACGATTACCTGGCCGATCTGCTGTCCAAGCAGAACACCCCGGGAATCGGTATTCGCGTTTTCATCACCCAACCCGGCACCCAATATGCCGAGACCTGCATTGCCTACTGCAAGCCAGGTGAAGAAAAGCCGGAAGATACCGCGCTGGGTCTGAAAAGCTTTACCGCCTACATCGATGCCGTCAGCGAACCGTTTCTCGACGATGCCGTCGTCGACTATGCCACCGACCGCATGGGCGGCCAGCTGACCATCAAGGCCCCGAACGCCAAGGTGCCGATGGTCAACGATGACAGCCCGATCAACGAACGCATCAACTACTACCTGCAAACCGAGATCAACCCGGGCCTCGCCAGCCACGGCGGCCAGGTCAGCCTGATCGACGTCGTCGAGGACGGCATCGCCGTATTGCAGTTCGGCGGCGGCTGCCAAGGCTGCGGCCAGGCCGACGTAACCCTCAAGGACGGCATCGAGCGCACCCTGCTCGAGCGCATTCCTGAGCTGAAGGGCGTACGTGACGTGACCGACCACACCCAGAAAGAAAACGCCTACTACTAAGTCAAGTAAGCGGAAACAACGACGCGGACCCTGCAGAAGCAGGGTCCGCGTCGTTTTTGCTTCTAAGGCTGACAGCGGGGGCGATATATCAATATGATATTGCACTCCACACTCAAGCAGGATCAGGGACGATATGCAGCCACTGCGCATCCGCAAGTTCGCCAACGGTTATCTCTACAGCGCTCCATCCTTCGGTGGCCCGGTCAATGGCATCGTGCCGATGGGCACGGCGCAATGGATCGGCGGAACCCTGGAAATCACCGAGGACCTGCTCTGGTTCGGCGCCAACATGATCAACCGGATGGCCGTTGGCGATGTGACCGAGGTGTATATCCCGACTGCCGATATCGTTTCGGTCGAGTACCGCTTCGGCTGGTTCACCGGCATCGTCGTGGTCCGCCATGTCCATGGCGAATTCACCTTGCGTTGCTACGGCGCCAAGAACCTGGTCGCCACGCTGCATATGCTGTTCGTTGCGCCGAAAGCCAACAGGGCCCCCGTGTACACGGCAGACCCCGAGCCGGCCTCAGCGCATGGCCGTGTGAAGGAAAGCAGCAGGCCGGTCTCGGACCGTCGATAGACGTTTCACATCGAGCGGCCCCCGCCATTCAGAAGTCGTAACTCACACTCGTGTAGTAGAACGCTCCCTGCGCGCCCTCCGGCGAGGTGATCGAGTACTTCGGCACCCCATACAACTGCGCGCCCTTGAGCTTGTCAGGATGGCTGTCGAACAGGTTGATCGCGCCCACCGACAGCTTCAGCCCCAGATCGAAGCGGTAGCTCAGGTCCAGGTCGGTGACCCATTGCGGACTGAACGTCTGGTCCAGCGCCGGGTTGCTGGCGTTCAGGCTTTTCCACTCGCCATAGCGCCGCTGGGTAACGGTCAGCCCCCAGTTCTCGTATAGCCAGTTGGCGCTGAAGGTCAGCTTGTTGTCCGGCGTGCCATGCTCGATCAGGCCCTGGGTGGCGCGGCCGACGATCTGCTCGCCACTGATCCCGCCGACATCGCGCAGATCGGTGATCTTCGTCCGGGTCTTGGCAAAGCCGGCATTCAGGTCCAGCCGTCCATAGGTCGCCAGGTCCAGTTGGTACTGGCCGCTCAGCTCGATGCCGTCGGTACGGGTGTCGGCGATGTTGGTGTAGAACGCCGCGCTCTGGATGTTGGCGTAGGGCGTGCCGGCGAAGATCGGCCCGACCACGCTGGACGGCAACTGGTCGGAGAGGGTGATGCGGTTGTCGATATCGATGCGGTAGGCGTCGATGCTCAGGGAGGCATTGCTCAGCGGCCGCCAGACCAGCCCGAGGGAGTAGTTGGTCGATTCCTCCGGTTTCAGCGCGCGGCCGCCGAGCAGCGCCGCTTCCGGGCCCTCGGCGCGCAGGGTGCGCTGCTGCACTTCGACCCAGTTGCCGCTGCCCGACGGCTGTTCCACCACCTGCACGCTGAACGACGACAGCCCGCTCTGCACCAGCGATGGCGCCCGATAGCCGCTGCTGATACTGCCCCGCGCGGCGATCTGCGGGGTGAAGTCATAACGCAGCGACAGCTTGCCGTTGGTGGTGTCGCCGAAGTCCGAATAGTGCTCGGAACGCACCGCCAGGCCGGCCTGGAACTTGTCGGTGATCTGCCCTTCGAGATCCAGGTAGGCGCCGAGTACCTTGCGCTCCAGCGAGGCGGCGTCGACGTTGGTGATCCCCGAGTAATAGCCGGGCAAACGGCGCCCGGTGACCGGGTCCAGGGTGTTGAACAGCGCACCGTTCTGCCAGCCCGCCGCTTCGCCCGCCGTCAGGCTGTAGTTCTCCTTGCGCCAGGCCAGGCCCGCCGAGACGGTCAGCGGTTTGGCCAGCAGGTCGGTGGGGAAGTCGCGAACCCAGTCCAGGGTGACGTTGGTCTGTTCGTTCTCCCGCTCGCCGGTGTAGATGTTGTACGGACTGGCCGCACCCCANNCGTGTCGTTGCCGTAGTTGGCCGCCAGGTCGAACTTGCCCAGGTGCTCGTCCTCGTAGCGCAGGCCGCCGCTCAGCGCGTAGTCCTCCAGGGCATAGCGGGTGATCGGCAGGCGCCCGTCCGGGTAGCGCGCCAGGGCCACGCTGCCGTAGTTGCTGCGCAGGGTGGTGGGCGGGTCGAAGAAGCCTTCGGCATCGGTGTTCTTGTGCGCATACGTGGCGAAACCGTAGGCGGTCAGGCCGTCGCCCAGGCCGATCTCGCTGTTGGCGACGAGGTTGTACTGGTCGCTCACCCCGCCCGAGCCCCAGTTCCAGGTTCGATAGCGGTTGTTCTGCTCCCGTGGCGTATTCACGCTGGTATCGCCGGGGTAGAAGATGCGGTTGTCCGGGCGGGTATCGCTGGCCGGGTCCTGGTTGCCGGCATCGAAGGACAGGGTCAGGAAGCCGTCGTTGGGCAGGGCAAAGCCTTTCCAGCCGCTGAGCTTGCGCTGCAGGCCGTCGCCCTTGTCGTAGCCGCCGAAGCGGTAGCCGATGTTGCCGCCGTCGTCGTTTTCCTTGAGGACGATATTGATCACCCCGGCAATCGCGTCGGAACCGTACTGGGCCGCCGCGCCGTCCCGCAGGATCTCCACTCGCGACACCGCGCTCAGGGGGATCAGGCTCAGGTCCACCGCTGCCGCGCCACGGCCGTTGGCCAGGCTCTGGCGGGTGACGTTGG
>DQAA01000520.1 GCA_003523465.1 Pseudomonas sp. | reverse complement strand
TCATCCTGATCCTCCTGCTGATCGGTGGTCTGCCGGTCTTCCCGCACTCCAGGAGCTGGGGCTACGGGCCATCGGGCATCATCGGGACCGTGCTGATCGTGCTGCTGATCCTGCTATTGCTGGGCTACATATGACCCACGACTGAAACGCAGGCAAAAAAAACGGCCCTTCGATGAAGGGCCGTTTTTCATTTACCGCTCAGGACTCAGTGGGAAACCGCACCACTGGCACCCAGGCCGGTCTGCGAACGAACGAACTGCGGGTAGAACAGTGCACGCTCGTCTTCAGCTGCCTTGGACTTGTCGGTGATCGAGAAGAACCAGATACCCACGAAGGCAATCAGCATGGAGAACAGCGCCGGATACTCGTACGGGTAGATCGGCTTCTCGTGATGCAGGATCTGCACCCAGATGGTCGGGCCGAGGATCATCAGCGCGACCGCACTGATCAGGCCCATCCAGCCGCCGATCATGGCGCCACGGGTGGTCAGCTTCTTCCAGTACATCGAGAGCAGCAGTACCGGGAAGTTGCAGCTGGCCGCGATGGAGAACGCCAGGCCGACCATGAAGGCGATGTTCTGGCTTTCGAAGAGAATGCCCAGGCCGATGGCCAGCACGGCCAGGGCGATGGTGGTGATCTTCGAAACGCGGATCTCGTCCTTGTCGTTGACCTTGCCCTTGCGCCATACGCTGGCGTAGAGGTCGTGGGATACCGCCGAAGCGCCTGCCAGAGTCAGGCCGGCAACTACCGCGAGGATGGTGGCGAAGGCCACGGCCGAGATGAAGCCGAGGAAGATGCTGCCGCCCACTGCGTCGGCCAGGTGCACCGCCGCCATGTTGTTGCCGCCGATCAGGGCGCCAGCGGCGTCCTTGAAGGTCGGGTTGGTGCTGACCAGCAGGATCGCGCCGAAGCCGATGATGAAGGTCAGGATGTAGAAGTAGCCGATGAAGCCGGTAGCGTAGAACACCGATTTACGCGCTTCCTTGGCGTCGCTCACGGTGAAGAAGCGCATCAGGATGTGCGGCAGGCCGGCGGTACCGAACATCAGCGCCAGACCCAGGGAGAAGGCCGAGATCGGGTCCTTCACCAGGCCGCCAGGGCTCATGATCGCTTCGCCTTTCGGGTGCACAGCAATGGCCTGGGAGAACAGCTGGCTGAAGTCGAAGTTGACGTGCTTCATCACCATCAGCGCCATGAAGCTGGCACCGGAGAGCAGCAGCACCGCCTTGATGATCTGTACCCAGGTGGTCGCCAGCATGCCGCCGAACAGCACGTACATGCACATCAGGATGCCGACCAGGATCACCGCGATGTGGTAGTCGAGGCCGAACAGCAGCTGGATCAGCTTGCCGGCACCAACCATCTGGGCGATCAGGTAGAAGGCCACCACCACCAGCGAACCGGAAGCGGACAGGGTGCGGATTTCCTTCTGGCCGAGGCGATAGGAAGCCACGTCGGCGAAGGTGTATTTACCCAGGTTACGCAGGCGCTCGGCGATCAGGAAGAGAATGATCGGCCAGCCGACGAGGAAGCCGATCGAGTAGATCAGGCCGTCGTAGCCGGAGGTGAACACCAGGGCGGAAATCCCCAGGAAGGACGCCGCGGACATGTAGTCGCCGGCGATCGCCAGGCCGTTCTGGAAGCCGGTGATCTTGCCGCCGGCGGCGTAGTAGTCGGACGCCGAGTTGTTTTTCTTCGAGGCCCAGTAGGTGATGCACAGGGTGGCACCGACGAAGGCGACGAACATCAGGATCGCCGCAACGTTCAGCGGTTGTTTCTGCACTTCGCCGGTGAGGGCGTCGGCGGCCCAGACGGCGGGTGCGAACGCGCCGATGGCCAGGGTTGCCAGTACTCGCCGGATCATTGCTGAGCCTCCTTGAGGATTGCGTTGTTCAGCTCATCGAATTCACCGTTGGCACGACGCACGTAGATACCGGTGAGGATGAAAGCCGACAGGATCAGGCCGACGCCGAGGGGAATGCCCCAGGTGATCGACGAGTCGGGACTGATCTTGGCGCCCAGTATTTGCGGGCCATAGGCAATCAGGAGAATGAAACCAGAGTAGAGACCGAGCATGATCACCGAGAGAATCCAGGCGAATCGTTCCCGTTTTGACACCAGCTCCTTGAACCGCGGGCTGTTTTGTATCGATAGGTAAATGCTGTCGTTCATTGTTTTTGTCCTCGCAGCACAGATTAGGTAGAACCCGTCACCACTTTATGCTGCCCATGAACGCGCTCCAGACGACCTTAGTCTTAGATGTAAAAGTCTTTTGCGAAGCAGGTAACAACCCGGAAATGCAAAGGCCGCCCGCCGGAATGTCCGGGGGCGGCCTTGGGAGGCTCAGGATAGAGGCATCAGGCCATTATTTGGCCGTCCACTCGGCTACGCGCTCGGGGTGCTTGGCGACCCAGTCCTTGGCTGCGGCATCGGGCTTTGCGCCCTCTTGAATGGCCAACATGACCTCGCCAATCTCGTCTTTCGACTGCCAGGAGAACTTCTTCAGGAACTCGGCCACTTCCGGGGCCTTGGTCGCCAGTTCCTTGCTGCCGATGCTGTTGACGGTCTCGGCGGCGCCGTAGACGCCTTTCGGGTCTTCGAGGAAGCGCAGTTTCCACTTGGCGAACATCCAGTGCGGCACCCAGCCGGTCACGGCGATGGATTGCTGCTTGGCGTAGGCGCGGCCCAGTTCGGCGGTCATCGCCGCGCCGGAGCTGGCCTGGAGCTTGTAGCCGGTGAGATCGTAGTCCTTGATGGCCTGGTCGGTCTTGAGCATGACGCCGGAGCCGGCGTCGATGCCGACGATCTTCTTCTTGAAGCTTTCATCGGTCTTGAGGTCGGCGACCGATTGCGCCTTGACGTATTCCGGGACGATCAGGCCGATCTTGGCGTCCTTGAAGTTGGGGCCGTAGTCGACCACTTCGTCCTTGTTCTTGGCCCAGTACTCACCGTGGGTGACCGGCAGCCAGGCCGAGAGCATGGCGTCGAGTTTGCCGGTGGCAACGCCCTGCCACATGATCCCGGTGGCCACGGGCATCAGCTTCACGTCGTAGCCCAGTTTCTGTTTGATGACCTCGGCCGCCACATGGGTGGTCGCCACACTGTCGGACCAGCCATCGACATAGCCGATGCTCACTTCCTTGGCCATCGCCTGTACGGCGCTCATTGCCAATACCAGGGCGGTGCCCGCCCCCAGGAGTCGTCGCATTTTCATCAAAGCTTCCCCTTCACTTCACGGATAGTCACTTCACGGATAGTCAGGCGCCCGACACAGATCGGGCCATGTCTTGTTCTGGTGCAAGGCGCCCCCTTCACGCCTGGATACCACGACAGGGACCGCATCAGCGGAGAACTGATGGCTGCCATCATCAACCCCGGCACGCCACGATCCTGTTGTGTCAGCGACCTTGAAACACCGAGAAACGACATCAACAGGCCAGCAGTTGCCCACCCTGCGGGGCCTGTAGGAAATCCCGCCCGAACTTTGCATGTCGAAGAAAAATCCCCGGGTGTTTGCAGGTAGTATTGGCGGCTTTGTTTCCTCAGCCGGATCGTTCCATGTCCTCGACTGCCCGCTTTGCGCTGCCGCCTTACCTGTTCGCCTGCCTGCTCGGCCTGTTCGCCCTCGCCGGGCTCTGGTACGGGCTCGGCAAGCCGGTGATGCTGCCCGACGCCGCCAGTGCCACGCATAAACTGCAGTGCGCTTCCTATACGCCGTTCGACAAGGACCAATCGCCTTTCGACCAGCCCTTCACCCTGCGCCCGGAGCGCATCGACGCCGACCTGGCGCTGCTGTCGAAACGCTTCGAGTGCATCCGCACCTATTCCATGACCGGGCTCGAGGGCATTCCCGACATCGCCCGCAAGTACGGCTTGAAGGTGATGCTGGGGGCCTGGGTCAACGGCAACCCGGTGGACACCGACAAGGAAGTCCGCGCCCTGATCGCCTCGGCCAACGCCAATACGGACGTGGTCAGCGCGGTGATCGTCGGCAACGAAACCCTGCTGCGCAAGGAGGTCACCGGCGACCGCCTGGCCGCGC
The DNA here is from genome assembly GCA_003523465.1 of Pseudomonas sp. Classification (GTDB taxonomy): domain Bacteria; phylum Pseudomonadota; class Gammaproteobacteria; order Pseudomonadales; family Pseudomonadaceae; genus Aquipseudomonas. The sequence goes on along the minus strand of DQAA01000520.1, from coordinate 774 downwards.
TGATCGCCCAGGTGAAAAGCCAGGTCCAGGTGCCAGTGACCTACGCCGATGTCTGGGAGTTCTGGTTGCAGCATCCGCAGATCGCGCCCCAGGTGGACTTCCTCACCATCCACCTGCTGCCCTACTGGGAGGATGATCCGCGGGGCATTGACGACGCCCTGGCCCATGTCGGCGAGATTCGCCGGGAGTTCGGCAACAAGTTCGCGCCCAAGGACATCCTCATCGGCGAGACCGGCTGGCCCAGCGAAGGCCGCCAGCGGGAAACCGCAGTGCCGAGCCGGGTCAACGAAGCGCGCTTCATTCGTGGCTTCGTCGCCATGGCCGAGGAAAACGGCTGGCGCTACAACCTGATCGAAGCCTTCGACCAACCGTGGAAGCGCGCCAGCGAAGGTGCGGTGGGTGGTTACTGGGGGCTGTATGACGCGGATCGCCAGGACAAGGGCGTGCTGGAAGGCCCGGTGAGCAACCTGCCGTTCTGGCCTCAGTGGTTGATTGCCAGTGGCGTGCTGTTCTTCCTCACCCTGGTAGTGGCGGGACCGGTACGGAACGCGCGAAATGCCCTGGCCCTGCCGCTGCTGGCGGCGATCGGCGCCGCGAGTATCGGATTGTGGGGCGAGCTGGCGCGGACCAATGCGCGGTTCGCTGGCGAGTGGTTGTGGGTGGTGTTGCTGGTGGGGTTGAACCTGATCGTGCAGGCTCATGGAGCACTGGCGTTGTCGGCACGGGATGGCTGGCGTGAGCGGGCGTTCGCCTGGCTGGAGGCGCGTGGCGCCT
>DQAA01000524.1:969-2796 GCA_003523465.1 Pseudomonas sp. | reverse complement strand
CAGGGTGCCGAGGCGATAGCGTGGCGCGAACAACTGGCTCACCGGCGCCTTGCCTTGCAGCGGCGGTTCGGCCACATGGAAACGGGTATCGGCGCTGAAGCGTCCACCCAGCTTGCCCAGGGCCTTGGCGATCTGGCTGGCCGGGGCCTGGCGCACGGCCAGGAAGTGTGCCGATTCCGGCAGCAGGGCCCAGAGCAATGGCAGCAACAGCAACGGCAGGATACCGCCGGCCAGCAGCACCGCTTGCCACCCATAGGACGGGATCAGCCACGCGGCGAGAAAACCGCCGGCGCCGGAGCCGAGGTTGAAGCCGGTGAACATCAGGGTGATCAGTAGCGAGCGGTTGCGCTCGGGCAGGTATTCGCTGAGCAGGGTCGTGCAATTGGGCAATGCCGCACCCAGGGCGATGCCGATCAGCAGGCGCAGGCCGGCCAGTTCCCAAGGGTTGCGGGCGAAGGCGCAGCCCAGGCTGAGCAGGCTGAAGCCGGTGACCGCGATCAGCAGCACCTTCTTGCGGCCCAGGCGGTCAGCATAGGGGCCGGCGGTCAGGGCGCCGATGGCCAGGCCTACCATCCCGGCGCTCATCACCGGACCGAAGGCTGCGCGGGACAGGCCCCACTCCTGCATCAGCGACGGCGCGATAAAGCCCATCACCGCGACGTCGAAACCGTCGAACAGCACGATCAGGAAACACAGGCCGAGGATCAGCCACTGATAGCCCGCGACCGGGCGATTGTCGATCCAGGCTTTAACGTCGACAGATTCATTGAGCATTGGGATTCACCTTTTGTTTTTGTAAGGGTGAACAGCGCGCCAGCTTTCGAAAATCCTGATGACCGGCGCAGCGCCACCTGGCCGCAATGCGGCGAGGCTTGACTTTAAAGGCGTACGCGTTGGGTGCGCCTCTGGGAAATGCTTATGAAGGTATCGAATATGTTTATGGGACTTATTTTGGGTTGGGTGTCGGAGGTTTCCGGCGTCACCGTGCATTCCGGGAGGGAATACCCCCATAAAAACGTTGAATTGTATTTCCCGGCGCAAACCTCATAGCGTGGTCACCTCATCCAAGGAGATCGCGCCATGAGTCAGTTTCGCCTGTTCGTCGATGCCCGTTACGTCAGCCCCTACGCGATGTCGGTGTATGTGGCGCTGCGTGAAAAGGGACTGGATTTCGAAACCGTGCCGGTCGATCTCGACCATGGCCAGAATCTGGCGCACGACTACAGTCGCCTGTCCCTGACGCAGAGGGTGCCGACGCTGGTGCATGAGGGGGTGGCGCTGTCCGAGTCCTCTGCCATTACCGAGTACCTGGAAGACCTCTTTCCCGAGCACCCGGTCTATCCCCGCGACGCGCTCCAGCGCGCCCGTGCCCGGCAGGTGCAGGCCTGGGTGCGCAGCGACCTGATGCCGATCCGCGAAGAGCGCTCGACGGTGGTGGTGTTCTATGGGGTGAAAAAGGAAGCGTTGTCCGCAGCGGGGAAGGCGGCGGCGGACAAGCTGATTGCGGCGGTGGAGGCATTGCTGCCGGAGGGGGCGCAGTACCTGTGCGGCGAGTGGTCGATCGCCGATGTGGACCTGGCGGTGATGCTCAATCGCCTGATTCTCAACGGTGACGAGGTACCGCAGCGGCTGAAGGACTATGCGGCGCTGCAATGGCAGCGGCCTTCGGTGCAGGAGTGGGTCGGCAAGGTGCGGCCGGCGTTGTAATTGCGTCGTTGCTGCCGGCCACATCGCGGGTAAATCGAACCGCCGAACCGCCGCTCCCACAGGTTTTTGAGTCAGCCACGGAATCTGTGTCAGACCCGAACCTTGTGGGAGCGGGTTCAC
>DQAA01000524.1:0-839 GCA_003523465.1 Pseudomonas sp. | reverse complement strand
GGCATCGGCCATCTGCCGGCCATTCATGCCGCCCGGCAGGCCGACGTCGGTGATCAGCAAGTCGATATGCACGTCGGAACGCAGCACCTTGAGCCCCGACAGGCTGTCGCCGGCCTCGATCAGGCTGTAGTCCAGATCCCCCAGCACCTCCATCAGCAACATGCGCACGCTGGGTTCGTCGTCGACGATGAGGATGGTTTCCCCGGACTCCGTCGGCACCACGGCGCTGGCATCACCCTCGCCGCTGTCCTCGTCGATGTCGCCGTGGTAACGCGGCAGGTAGATCTGCACCGTGGTCCCCCGGGCGGGCTCCGAGCTGATCCGTACCTGGCCGCCCGACTGCCTGGCGAAACCGTAGATCATCGACAACCCGAGCCCGGTGCCCTGGCCGATCGGCTTGGTGGTGAAGAAGGGGTCGAAGGCCTTGGCGAGCGTGTCAGGGGTCATGCCGGTGCCGTTGTCGGTGACCGTCAGCACCACGTACTCGCCTTCGGTGATTTCCTGGGCGCGGGCGCTGCCGGCATCCAGCTGCAGGGTGCTGGTCTCGATGCTGATGCGGCCGCCCTCGGGCATGGCGTCGCGGGCATTGATGCACAGGTTGAGCAGGGCATTTTCCAGCTGGCTGGCGTCCACCAGGGTTGGCCATGGACCGGGGGCGGCGAGGATATCGACGCTGATGCCCGGACCCACGGTGCGCTGGATCAGTTCGCCCATGCCCTGCATCAGGCGATTGACGTCGGTGGGGCGGGGGTCGAGGGTCTGCCGGCGCGAGAAGGCGAGCAGGCGGTGGGTCAGGGAGGCCGCGCGCTTGACCGCGCCCTGGGCCGTGTCCAGGTACT
>DQAA01000283.1 GCA_003523465.1 Pseudomonas sp. | reverse complement strand
TCCCACAGTGACCGCGTGCACCGAGAACCCTGTGGGAGCTGGCTTGCCAGCGATGAGGCCCGAAAGAACACAACAATCTTCCGGGCCATGGCAGCTTATTTAACTACCTGCCCCACTCCCCTGCCCCGCGGATCCGAAGCCGTCTCCAGCTTCCCGCCATTCACCCGGATCGCCTGCACATCCCCCATCTCCCAGCCCTGATCCTCCAGGGTGTAGCCCATCTTCTTCAGCTCCTGCGCAACCTCACCGGTCAACGGTGCATAGGCATCGAAATAGATGGTGTCCTTGGGCAGCAACTGGTGATGCACCCGCTGCGCTGCCACGGCTTTTTCCAGCGACAGGTCGTAGTCGTACAGGTTGTTCAGCACCTGGAAGATCGAGGTGAAGATCCTCGACCCACCCGGCGTACCCAGCACCAGCGTCACCTGGCCGTCGCGGGTGACCAGGCTGGGGCTCATGGACGAGAGCATGCGCTTGCCCGGCTCGATGGCATTGGCATCGCCACCCACCACGCCAAAGGCATTCGCCACTCCCGGCTTGGAGCTGAAGTCATCCATCTCGTCGTTGAGCAGGAAGCCCGCGCCCTTGACCACCATGCCGCTGCCGTAATCCCAGTTCAGGGTGTAGGTGTTGCTCACCGCATTACCCTGCTTGTCGACGATGGAGAAGTGCGTGGTCTGGTGCGGCTCAAGGCCCGGGCGGACTTTCTCGGTCTCGGAGATCGCCGTCGGGTTGACCTCTTTCGCCCGCTTCGCCAGGTAGTCCGGGGCCACCAGTTCAGCGACCGGCACCTTGGAGAAAGCCGGGTCGCCGAGGTAGTCGGCGCGGTCGGCGAACACGCGCTTTTCGATTTCCGCCAGCAGGTGGATATAGCGGGCCGAATTCAGCTCGACGCCCTTGAAGTCGGCAGCGCGCTGCTCCTTGATTCCCAGCAGCTGGGCCAGGGCGATGCCGCCGGAGCTGGGCAGCGGCGCGGTGTAGACCACATTGCCGCGCCAGTCGATGCGCATTGGTTCGCGCCAGACCGCCTTGTAGTCCTTGAGGTCGTCCTTGGTGATCAGGCCGTTGCTGGCCTGCATCTGGGCCACCAGCAGGTCGCCGGTCTTGCCCTGGTAGAACTCGCTGACGCCCTTGTCGGCGATGCGTTCCAGGGTCTGCGCCAGCTCCGGCTGCTTGAAGGTTTCACCGACCTTCATGTGGCCGAAGTAGTCGTTGAAGTTGGTGCTGTCCTTGAACAGGCCCTGGGCATCCTCGCGGTACTGGTACTGCTTTTCGGCGACCTTGAAGCCGTTCTTCGCGTAGCCCACCGCCGGGGTCAGCAGCTCCGCCCAGGGCAGCTTGCCGAACTTCTTGTGCGCCTCCCACAAGCCCATTACCGTGCCCGGCACACCCGCGGCACGGGCGCCGACCAGGCTGAGGTTCTCGATGATCTCGCCCTTGTCGTCGAGGTACATGTTGCGCGTGGCGGCCTTGGGCGCCACTTCGCGGTAATCGAGGAAGTACGGCTTGCCGTCCATGTACAGGGTCATGAACCCGCCACCGCCGATATTGCCGGCTTCCGGGTAAGTGACCGCGAGGGTGAAGGCGGTGGCGACGGCGGCATCCACCGCATTGCCGCCCTTCTTGAGGATATCGGCGGCGACCTGTGCGCCATATTGATCGGGGGCGGCGACCGCGCCGCCCTCCAGCGTCACTGAATAGGCCGACGAGCTGGCGAGAATCGCCACGGAGAAGCCCAAGGTTCGGAGCATTACTACGTGCATAAGACGTCCCTGGTGTTGTTTTCGTTGAGCACTCATTAAGGCCCATGAAGGACGAGTTATCAAACGAGGTGGGACGTTTCGTCAGCAGGCGTAGGCCGCGAGCTTGTGCTGGATGAAATCGAGGAAGCACTGGATACGCAGGGCCAGCTGCGAGTTGCGGTAGTACACGGCGTTGATCGGTTGGCGATAGCCGCTGTTGGCCTCGCTGAGCAGGACCTGGAGGCGGCCGCTGCGGATGTCCTCGTGGGTCATGAAGTGGGACAGGCAGACGATGCCCTCGCCGGCCAGGGCCAGGGCGCGCAGGGTTTCGCCGCTGGAGGCGGTGAGCGTCGGGCGGATCAGCCAGCGATCACCCTCGGCGTGACGCAGCGGCCAGTGGTTGAGGGTTTCGGTCTGGGTGAAGCCGATCAGGGTATGGTTCGCCAGATCCTCGACCCGCGCCGGGGTGCCATGCCGCTCCAGGTATTCGGGGCTGGCCAGCAGGTTCAGCGGGCTGCAGCCGAGGGAACGGGCGTGCAGGCTGGAGTCGGCCAGGTCGCCGATGCGGATCGCCACATCGGTGCTCTGTTCCAGCAGGTCGATGATCAGGTCGTTGGTGTTCAGCTCCAGCTGGATCTGCGGGTACAACGCACGGAACTCGCCGACCCAGGGCACGATGGCGTGAAGCATGAACGGCAGCGCGGCATTGACCCGCAGACGGCCGGATGGCGTCTGGTGATGCAGGGAAAGATGCTCTTCGAGGTCTTCCATCTGCTGCAGGATCACCTTGGCCCGCTCGAAGAAAAAGCGTCCTTCCTCGGTCAGGTCCATGCGCCGCGTGGTGCGGTTGATCAGCGTGGTGCCGAGCTTGCTCTCCAGGCGCGACAGCGTGCGGCTGATTGCCGAAGGCGTCTGCCCGCCCTGCTCGGCGGCGGCGGAAATCGAGCCGCACTCGATCACCGAGACGAATACCTGCAACTCATCTGACCTGGCTTTCACTGAACGACTCTCACGACTGGCGACGGGCAGAGTGATAGCCCGTCGCCGCATGATACGCAAGGCGGGATCAGGCCTTGCTGCCGAATACCTCGGCCAGGTGCGCCTCGTAGGCCGCCACGGTCGCCGGCACGTCCGGGCGCTTCATCACGTCGGTGGCGAGGAAGGTGGGCAGGCGGCTCATGCCGAGGAACTCGTTGGCCTTGTGGAACGGGAAGTACACGGCGTCCACGCCCTTGCCTTCGAAGAACTGCCCCGGCTCGTCGAAGGCTTCCTGCGGCGCGTTCCAGGTCAGTGACAGCATGTACTGCTTGCCCTGGATCAGGCCGCCGCTGCCGTACTTCTTCGAACCGTCGGAGCGGGTGCGGCCGTCGCTGCCGTAGAGGCTGCCGTGGCCGGCGGTGAAGATCTCGTCCAGGTACTGCTTGACGGTCCACGGCGCACCCATCCACCAACCGGGCATCTGGTAGATCACCACGTCGGCCCAGAGGATCTTCTCGACTTCTTCCTGGTTGTCGTAGCCGCCGTCGATATAGGTGCTCTTGACGTCGTAGCCGGCGCGGTCGAGGAAGGCCAGGGCGGTTTCATGCAGGGTTTCGTTCAGGCGGCCGTCGGAGTGGGCGAATTGCTTGCCACCGTTGAGCAGAAGGATCTTTTTCATTGCAGTGCCTCATCGTTCGTTGGGTCCGCCTCTGGGGGGACCGGGATATCTGGATGGCGGCAGATTAATCGGCGACAGGCGAGGGAAAAACCGTCCCGCGGACAAAATACTTTTGACCGTAAAGCACGAATTGAAGATGAATTATTGAAATAGAATCAGCACCTCACTTCCTTGGAGCACCCTCTCATGAGCGAACCCTACGGCTTCATCCTCAAAGCCAAGACCCGTCCGGAACAGGCCGAGGCCTTCGAAAAACTGTTCCGTGCCTATGTCGAGCCGAGCCGCGCCGAACCGGGCTGCATCGAGTACCACATGCTGCGCGACAAGGAAGACCCGAGCCTGTTCGTCTTCTATGAAATCTGGGCGAGCAAGGAAGCGCTCGATGTGCATTCCGCCCTGCCGCACATGACGGCGTTCTTCGAGCGGCGCATGGATTACCTGGAGCGGGATTTCGATATCCAGTTGGTCGAGATGCTCAGCGAGTCCTCGGCTAGCCGTTGATCATCAGGTGTGCCCCGAGCAACGCCAAGCCGATGAAGAAGCAGCGCTTGAACACCTGGGCGCTGATGCGCTGGCGCAGCCACTGGCCGACGAACATGCCCAGCAGCGCCGGCGCCAGCACCAGCAATGACGCCCCCAGTGCCTCGCCGCCGAGGGCGTCCTGCCCGGCCAGGCCGATGGCCAGGGCCACGGTTGAAACCGTGAATGACAGGCCCAGTGCCTGGACTCGCTCATCACGGCCCAGATCCAGTGCGCCGAGATAAGGCACCGCCGGGATCACGAACACCCCGGTGGCCGCCG
>DQAA01000516.1 GCA_003523465.1 Pseudomonas sp. | reverse complement strand
ATGCCCGTCGCCATCCACCTGCAGGGTGGCGCCGATGAACAGGTCCACGGCGTACTGGCCGGCCAGCTGGCACATCATCCGGTTGGAGCGCATCGAACCATCGCGCCCGGTGAAGAACACATCCGGGCGCTGGGCGATGTAGTCCTCCATGCCCAGCTCGGTGCCGAAGCAGTGCACGCTTTCGACCCAGCCGGACTCTATCGCCGGGATCAGCGTCGGGTGCGGGTTGAGCGTCCAGTTGCGGCAGATCTTGCCCTTGAGCCCGAGGGATTCGCCGTAGGTCGGCAGGATCAGCTCGATCGCGGCGGTATTGAAGCCGATGCCGTGATTGAGCGACTGCACGTTGTGTTTCTCGTAGATCCCGCGGATCGCCATCATCGCCATCAGCACATGCACCGGCTTGATATGGCGCGGGTCGCGGGTGAACAGCGGCTCGATGTAGAACGGCTTGTCGGCGACCACCACGAAATCGACCCAGGAGGCCGGGATATCGACCCGTGGCAGGTCGCGCACATCGTCGACCAGCTGGTTGACCTGGACGATCACGATGCCGTCGCTGAAGGCGGTCGGCTCGACCAGGGCCGGGGTGTCCTCGGTGCTCGGGCCGGTATAGATATTGCCCTCGCGGTCGGCCATGAAACCGGCGACCAGGGCCACGTTGGGAATCAGGTCGACCAGCAGGCGCGAGTACAGCTCGATGTAGGTGTGGATCGCACCGACTTCCAGGCGACCGTCTTCCAGCAACTGGCCGATGCGCAGGCTTTGCGGGCCGGCGAAGGAGAAATCGAGCTTGCGGGCGATGCCCTGTTCGAACAGGTCCAGGTGCTCGGCGCGGCTGACGCTGGGCATGATCATGTGCAGGTCATGCAGCTTGCCGGGGTCGGCCTTGGCGAGTGAGCGGGAGAGGAAATCCGCCTGCTTCTGGTTGTTGCCCTCGAGCACTACGCGATCACCGGGGGCGATCAACAGCTCGAGGGCTTCGACGATACGTTCACTGGGGATCACCGCGCCATCCGCGAGATGGCGTAGCTGGTCGAGCCGGCGCTGCTTCTCGGTGCGCCGGCGCGACCACTGCGGTGGGGGGGAGGGTCTGGTTGTCATTGTGTGACTCCACGGGTCCGCTTTCGTGGAGGTCAAGTTACGGTTGCGGGAGGAGGGCATCAATCAAGGTTGCGAGCGGATTGTTACTCTCGGGTTAACGATTGGCTTGCAACCGCATACCCCTCAAAACAAGCGTACGCGCCATTCAGATGATGTGTTCGGTCACGGGAGAAGGCGACTGCGGAACGCCTGGGTGGGTCTCCGGCAGCGCGACCAGCACCAGCATGAAGGCGACCCCGGCAATGGCCGCAAGGGTAAGGAATGCGGCATCGTAGCCAGCGCTTTGGACCACCAGCCCGGCGATGCCAGGGCTCAGCGCAGCACCCACCCCGAATACCGCCGTCAGCGCGCCGAGGCTGACATTGAAACGTCCGCTGCCTTCGGTCAAATCCTTGACCACGATCGGGAACAACGCACCGAAAATGCCAGCGCCGATCCCGTCGAGCAACTGCACACCTACCAGCCAGAATGGGTTGTCTGAGACCACGTAAAGCGCGCCACGCAGCGGCAGGATGAGAAAGCCCGCCAGCAGGAACGGCTTGCGCCCCCAGTGCTCGGCCTTGGCGCCTACCAGCAGCGCCATTGGCACCATCACCAATTGCGCCGCGACGATGCAGGCAGAGGTGAGCGGCGTGGCGAGGTTCAGGTCGATCTGCGACAGCTTCTGACTGACCAGCGGCAGCATCGCCGCATTGGCCAGGTGGAACAGCGCGCAGCACGCTGCGAATACCAGCAGGGTGCGATTGTGCAGCAGCAACTTCAACCCTGCAGGGTGATCATCACCCATGGGGCCGTGGTCAAGGCCACGTGCCAGTTGGTGGTCGATGGCTGCGGCGGGTATCCGGCCAACGGCCACGATGCTGGCCACGGTCATGAACGCCATCAGGTAGAACACCACTACCGGGCCGAACAGATACGCCAACCCGCCGGCGAGCAAGGCCGAGCAGGCATTGCCGGCGTGGTTGAACGTTTCGTTGCGGCCCACTCGGCGTGTGAAGGCCTTGGGGCCGGTGATGCCCAGCGAGATGGCTGCAATGGCCGGGGCGAAGACTGAACCTGCCAAGGCACCGACCGTCTGCGTCAACGCCACGCCACTGAAGGACGAAATCCACGGCAGTAGCAGGCAACTGCCCGTCACCAGCGCTGCGGCCACCACCACCACGGCGCGCTTTGCCGTTGTGCCGTCAATAAGGGCCCCAGCCGGTGTTTGTGCCAGCAATGCCACGATGCCCGCCAGGCTCATCACCAGGCCGATCTGCGCCGGCTGCCAGTGGTGCACGGCAAGCAGGTAGATGGACAGGTAGGGGCCAAGTCCGTCGCGCACGTCGGCCAGGAAGAAATTCAGCCAGTCCAGGGCACGCAGCTGTGAGGCGAGGGGCTTTGTGTTCAAGAATGACACCTCGGAAAAGCCAAGGCGGCCATTGGCCGTTGTAAACACTCATTCGAGGTCAAACTGGCTCGAGCAACGCCGCGGCTCACCGTACGTGTGAAAATTGACTGTCGAGGTGGGCGGCAGGTTCCAGGCCCGGGTCGTTGAGCTGCAACCTGCGCTGAGGAGAGGCGCCTTGAGATCGGGCACCGCAGAGGCGGCGCTCGATCTCAAAAGTGGCAACCTTGGGGTTACTTCAGGAAACCGAGGTCCAACGGATAATCAAGAATGATCCGCGTCTGATCGAGATCATTGGCGATCGCCCCATAATCCCCACCAGTCCGCATCGACGCATGCATAAGGCGCAGCGAAAGGTTCTTCGCCGGCCCCGACTGCACCACGTATTTCACCCACAGGTCCCGTTCCCACTGCGAACCGTCCTGTACCGCACGGAAGCGCGAGTACGCCCCACCGGCGTCGCGGCCGTCGATATCGGTGCCGCGGATGTAGCGCGCGGTGAAGGTCAGCCCCGGTACGCCCAGCACGGCGGCATCCAGGTCGTAGCGGGCACTCCAGGCCCGTTCGTTGGGGCTGTTGAAGTCGCTGCCCTGGGAGGCGGCATCCAGCTCGATATCGAAGCTGTTCCAGACATAGTCGAACGGCTGGTCGCCATCGATCCGGGTATAGGCCAGCTCGACTTTATGCCCGCCCTGCGCATACCCGACCCGCGCACTCCANNAGGCGTCGTTGCGAATGTCGCCGAGCAGGGATGTACCGGTATCGCGGGTCCGGTAATAGTTGGCGCCGGTATTGAAAACACCACCGGTATTCAAGGGCTGCCGATATTCGATCGAGGCAAATTGCTGGTTCCAGATATTGTCCAGTTCGGAGCCGAACAACTTGATCTTTATATTCTCGATGCCGCTGTAGATGCCGCCGTAATAAGTAACGAAGTCACTGTCGGCCTGGCGACCGCCATAGGCCGTACCCAACTTGCCNNTTGCCGCCATGGTTGGTTTCGGCGCGGTCGCTGCTGGAGGTGAAGCGCCCGGCATTCAGGGTCAGGCCGGTGAAACTGCGGTCGGTGAGGTTCCAGCCCCTGAGGGTTTGCGGCAGCAGGCGAATGTCGCCGTACTTGAGTACCGGCGAGTCGGGGAACAGGTCGCCATAGGCCAGTTCGGTGCTGCCGACCCGCATTTTCAAGGCGCCGCCGGCCTTGGAGTATTCATCCTTGGGATCGCCCTGGTTGTCGCGCGAGACGATACCGCCGTTACCGATGCCATCGCCGACCCGGCCCTTGCCACCGTCCAGCTTCACGGCGCCCATGTAGTGCAGGTCGAGACCGAAGCCGACCAGGCCCTGGGTGAAGCCGGAGTTGANNTTGGCCAGCACCCCTTGCGCCCATTCCTGGCGATAGCTTTGTCGTTCGCCGGCCGGGTTCAGGTAACTGCCGTTACGGTTGTCGGCGTTCCAGTAGAAGTTGCGCAAGCCGACGGTGGTCGTGCTGTCCTCGATAAAACCATTGCTCGATTCGGCCGCAACGCCGATCGAAGTGCACAGGCAGGCGCTCGCGCCGGCCATTCCCAAGGTGAAAGATTTGAGCCACATGGAGACTTCCTTATTGCCAGATTCAAGAACGGCAGCGTGAAGATTTATTGTTATTAAGCAGGCGTCTTTTGATCGGGCAGCCGGGTGCCTGATCGCTAACTTGTGCATTACGCAAGTTGCGCCTTTTATCGTTGTGTGTTTCCCGGGCCGGTCAGCCCGGGAGGGTGGTGCTCGTGGTCAGGCCGTCAGGCCCGTGAAGAACCGGGTGGCGTTTTCATCCAGGGTGGCGATGTCATAGCCGCCTTCCTGGACCACCACGCAGGGCAGGCCCAGGGCCTTGATCCGCTGTCCCAGAAGATGGAAGCCTTCATGACTGACAGCCACCTTGGACTGCGGATCGTTTTCGTAGATATCGAAACCCAGCGACAGCACCAGGACATCCGGGGCGAAATCGCGCAGCGCCGCTGCCGCCTGGTCCATGCAGGCGAAGAAGTCCGCCTCGCTGGCGCCGTGGGCCATCGGCAGGTTCAGGTTGAAACCGGTACCGGCCGCAGTGCCGGTTTCATCGTCGAAGCCGGCGACCACCGGGTAGAAGTTGGTCGGGTCGCCGTGGATCGATACGTAGAGAACGTCGTCCCGGTCGTAGAAGATCTCCTGGATGCCCTGGCCGTGGTGCATGTCGGTGTCCAGTACGGCGACCTTGGCGTATTTGCCTCGGAGCACCTGGGCGGCAATCGCCGCGTTGTTCAGG
>DQAA01000511.1 GCA_003523465.1 Pseudomonas sp. | reverse complement strand
TTTCCCAAGCATACTTTTCCGCCCTTTCAAGCGTTGCGCTCCTGGAAATGCTTGCCTAGCCTTCGCCGGTCGCTGCAATTCAGCGGCACAGACTTCGCGGTCTGTTGGTGAAAGGTGCTTCGACAGCTCCATCCAGATTGCAGGCGCTCCTTGCGCCCGCTAGCTGTGCAATGGCGGCTGTACGTGGGAGACCTCCGGGTCTGCCGGGTTCCTTTTGCCTCGGTCCGCGAACCCATGTACAGCTGCCACCCTTCGTTTCGCGGCGAAGACGAGCAGTGTTGTCGCAGAAGGAAATGCACCATGAAAAAACTCGTTCCCGATCCGCCTCCCACCACCGCACATACTCATTTCGGCACCTGCAACGGCACCCACCCGCCGCTCTTCACGATATGTGCCGATGCGAGTATCGAAGACGCCCTGGTTCATTTGGCCATGTCCCTGACCTCGGCGTATGAAACCAACTATCAGGTATGCGAATCGGCCAGCAAACCGATGCAAGGTCTGGCGTGGGCTACGCAGCACTCACTGGAGATTTGCCAGGCACTGGTGGAGTCGTTGTTGAAGCGGGCTGCGGAAGCTGAGGCGAAGGGCTAAGCCAGACGCGACACAGGGGGACGGATAGGTCTCGTAGCTACCAAATACATCTGTCCCCTTGCTCGCTATGAAGCGCCACGGATACCTGGACCGTACCGGAGAATCTCTGACCGTCAGGCCACAGTCGCTGCGTCTCCATTCACCGAGCCAAATACAGCACCTGTCACCCCTGCTCGTTCGAGCCGCGACTTGACCTCCTCACTCACAATGATTGCACCAGGGTATTTCTCCAACCTGAAAATATGCCTTGAACCGGCCTTCGCGGCATCGACTACAAGCTTGCTGAAGATACGGTACTTGCCAGCAAGATCAGGGCGGACCGGGTCATTTTCCTCGAAGACTTCAAAGCTCGACCGCTCTTCATCAATACAGTCGACACGGGTTTCTATGATCATCAGGTGGTAACCCCTGGATGCCCCTGCACCTTTGACGTGAACACGCTCGAACACCACATTCCTGTAGGGCTCATCGACCTCCGGCAAACCTGCCAGGCAGTCGACGAACCTGTCACTTACCACCGGAACGCTGGCGTATCCCGCGAGCGAGTAATCAACCTCCGCACCGCCAAGTCGAACATCCAGGTGATACTGCCCCGGCTCCATGAAGTGTTCGGGTGGATCACGAAACAGCCAGTTATCGACATGGTGGATATCGCCCAACACCCATTTTCCGGAATCAGAAAAGTCTTGCCTGATCAGGTAATACTTCAACTAGGAATCTCCCTATCCAGTCGCACTGCGGATTGCCATCGATGTGTTCAACCATTGCCCTGCGCATCCGAAAGCCGAAGACACAGCGATCATGAAGCCAGCTCAGGCACAAACGATCAACCCTGCGCGCATATCGCACAACAGTTCGATAATCGCACCACTTCCGCTTTACCCCCTCTACTTGTTGCCGTCTCTGCGGCACGCTATGGACAAGTCAGCCAACGACTCCAGGCGCTGACTGGCCCAGGCCTTACGGCGCGTCGGCCAGTCCGGCAATCAATACTCCAGGAATGACCAGGAGCCCGCTTTGATCAATAAAACGTTTGAGTCCATCGCCAGCGCGGTGGAGGGGATCACCGACGGTTCGACCATCATGGTCGGCGGCTTCGGTACCGCCGGCATGCCGTCCGAGCTTATCGACGGCCTGATCGCCACCGGTGCCCGCGACCTGACCATCATCAGCAACAACGCCGGCAACGGCGAGATCGGCCTGGCCGCCCTGCTTATGGCCGGCAGCGTGCGCAAGGTGATCTGCTCCTTCCCGCGCCAGTCCGACTCCTATGTGTTCGACGAACTGTACCGCGCCGGCAAGATCGAGCTGGAAGTAGTGCCGCAAGGCAACCTGGCCGAGCGCATCCGCGCCGCAGGTTCGGGCATCGGCGCGTTCTTCTCGCCGACCGGCTACGGCACCCTGCTCGCCGAAGGCAAGGAAACCCGTGAGATCGATGGCCGCCAGTACGTTCTGGAAATGCCGTTGCACGCCGACTTCGCGCTGATCAAGGCGCACAAGGGCGACCGTTGGGGCAACCTGACCTACCGCAAGGCCGCGCGCAACTTCGGCCCGATCATGGCCATGGCCGCCAAGACCGCCATCGCCCAGGTCGACCAGATCGTCGAGCTCGGCGAACTGGACCCGGAACACATCATCACCCCCGGTATTTTCGTCCAGCGCGTGGTGGCCGTTTCCGGCGCTGCCGCTTCTTCGATCGCCAAAGCTGTCTGAGGCCCGCCATGACCATCACCAAGAAACTCTCCCGCTCCGAGATGGCCCAGCGCGTCGCCGCCGACATCCAGGAAGGCGCCTACGTCAACCTCGGTATCGGCGCACCAACCCTGGTGGCCAACTACCTGGGCGACAAGGAAGTCTTCCTGCACAGCGAAAACGGCCTGCTGGGCATGGGCCCGAGCCCGGCCCCGGGCGAGGAAGACGACGACCTGATCAACGCCGGCAAGCAGCACGTGACCCTGCTCACCGGCGGTGCCTTCTTCCACCACGCCGATTCGTTCTCGATGATGCGTGGCGGCCATCTGGACATCGCCGTGCTCGGCGCCTTCCAGGTCTCGGTCAAGGGCGACCTGGCCAACTGGCACACCGGCGCCGAAGGTTCGATCCCGGCCGTGGGCGGCGCGATGGACCTGGCCACCGGCGCACGCCAGGTGTTCGTGATGATGGACCACCTGACCAAGTCCGGCGAAAGCAAGCTGGTGCCAGAGTGCACCTACCCACTGACCGGCATCGCTTGCGTCAGCCGTATCTATACCGATCTGGCGGTGCTGGAAGTGACGCCTGAGGGCCTGAAGGTGGTAGAGATCTGCGCCGATATCGACTTCGACGAGTTGCA
>DQAA01000204.1:1532-3432 GCA_003523465.1 Pseudomonas sp. | reverse complement strand
AGCCAGGCCCACTCGCGCACGCCGAAATGACTGTCGGTGGCGAAGCGCAGTTGGCTGTGCAGGGCCTGTTCGCTCGGCGCCCCGCGCAGCGCGAAGGCATTGGCGAAGGTCGCCCAGCCGCGCACGGTATCGGAGGGGTGGTTGAACAGGATGGCTTGCTGCTGGTCGCGGGATGTCGCCGCAGCACCTTCCAGCCACTGGCCGAGCGCCAGGCCAATTGTTGCAATTTGCTTCGAAATACCCAGCTTGTGACTGCTCTCGGCGGCCTCGCGCAGGGCCTCGGCCAGTGAGGGGTCGAGCTGCGCGGCGATGTTTGCAACCAGGGCCCGCTGGTCCACAGCGAGGCATTCGGCGAGATTGCGGGTTTGCATAGTCCCTTGATCGATAAGCTCTTTTCGGTTTTCGCTCATTGTCCTTTCCCTGACATTCAACTGACGCTGCGAGTCCGTGGAGGCCCCGTCGGCGGACGCCGAAGGTAGCATTTTCATGGCTGCCAGCAAGGGATGAATAGCGGCGAACAGACAATAGTGTCATATTGAGATCAATCGTTTGCGGATGTTACCATTCCCTTACTATAAGTAGGGTGATGCCGGGCATTGGAAGCCCGGGCAAAAGAGGTTTCCCGTCCTTGGGGAACCGCAAGGATGCCCAGCGCGTGAACCCCCTCCGGAACACTCCTGTGCACCAGGGCCCGTACCGTTCGTACGGGCTTCGCTCCCTAATGGCTTCGGCTTCATGACAGAACAACTTGCCGGTAACCGTCACCTGCGGACCGGCGAGGGCGAACTCACAGGTTGGAGAAAGGTATGTCACAGGCATTCACGCTGAAGAACCTCAGCGTTACCCGCAAGCTCGGCCTCGGTTTCGGCCTGCTGTTGTCCTTCGCCTTGCTGCTGTCGCTGCTGGGTGGCTTCGGCCTGCAGAACAGCAGCGCATCGCTGCAGCGCATCAGCTTCATCAGCGGCCTGTTCGACGAGATCGTGTTCACCCGGGAGGCCAACTACAACCTGGCCCTGAGTAGCGATGCCCGGCACCAGGCGTTGCACCAGGAGCACCACGCCAAGCTCAAGGAAGGTTTCGAGCAACTGCTCCGCGATGCCCGCGAAGGCCGCTGGCCGGCCCAGGACCTGGGCGCGGCGCAGAAGCTCCAGGCGGATCTGGAAACCTACACCAAGGCCCGTGACCAGGCGCGCTCGGTGCCTGAACTGACCGCCGCCAACCAGTTGCTCTCGCAATTGCAGGACGGCGCCAACGCCCTCTATTACGCCGAGGAAGACCGTGCCTCCGAGCAGGTGAAAAGCACCCACCTCCTGCTGGCGGCGATCACCCTGGTGGCCATTGTGTTCGGCATCGTCATTGCCTTGCTCATCAGCCGGCAGATCGTGCTTCCTCTGCGCCAGGCGGTGAAGGCCGCGCAGCGCATCGCCGACGGCGACCTGACCGTCGAGATCAAGTCCGAGCGCAGCGATGAGCTGGGCGTACTGCTGCGCGCCCTGAACACCATGAACGGCAGCCTGCGCGAGGTAATTTCGCAGATTGGCTGTGGCTCCCAGCAACTGGCGGCTTCGGCCTCGCAACTGGCGGCGATCACCAGCAGCACCCGCGAAGGCATCGACAGCCAGCGCAATGAAACCGACATGGTCGCCACAGCGATGAACGAGATTTCCGCCACGGTGCAGGAAGTGGCGCGCAACTCCGAGCAGGCGGCCAGTGCGGCCAAGGGTGCGGACCATGAAGTGACCAGCGTGCTGGCGATGTCCCAGCAGGCGATCCGGCAGATCGAGGCGATGGCCGATGGCGTCGGCATCTCCGCCGAATCCCTGGGCCGGCTGCAACAGGAATGCGGGCATATCGGTGCGATTCTCGATGTGATCAAGGCGGTGGCCGAGCAGACCAACCT
>DQAA01000204.1:648-1506 GCA_003523465.1 Pseudomonas sp. | reverse complement strand
GTGGTCGCCGATGAGGTGCGCAACCTGGCCCAGCGTACCCAGGCCTCGTCCAGCGAGATCGAGCAACTGATCATCAAGCTTCAGCACATCGCCAATGAAAGCACCGGCATGATGCAGACCAACCTGAAGCAGACCAGCGCCTCGGTGAACGGTGTGCGCGATACCGGCACGGCGCTTGAGCAGATCACCCGCCAGGTCTCGAACATCCAGCAGATGAGCGAACTGATCGCCACCGCTGCCGAAGAGCAGGCGGCGGTGACCGAGGAGATCAACCAGAGCGTGACCCGTGTCCGCGAGACGGCGGAGGAATCGGCTACGGCCAGTGCCGAGATCTCGGCGGCCAGTACCGAGCTCAGCAACCTCAGCCAGCGCTTGCATGTGACGGTGGGGCACTTCCGCTTCTGATCTGATCCGTATTTTTCAGTGCTTTCTGAATCTGTTATGCAAACAGATGCTTGCCGAGAATAGGCGCCATGCAGGCAATTCTCGGCAAGTGGAGGCAGTGATGGGCAAGATGGCGATTTTTCTGTTCGGGTTTCTGGCACTGGCGATCGTGATCGGCGCGCTGGGGACCATTTCACCGGTTTGAGATCTTTGGTGGCCTGCAGGGCCTCATCGCCGGCAACGCCGGCTCCCACAGGGGTGAGCGGTGCACGCGGACGGTCCTCAGGAGCGCTGTCTTGGGTCATAGTGTCGCGAGAGACCCAAGGAGCCTTTCGTGATCAGCATCGACCCAGGACCCAACGAACCCTTCAAACGTCTGTTCTTCGCCTTGCCCTGCACGCCGGTGCAAGGCAAGGCAGTGTCGCGCTGGCGCAACGACCTGCGCCTGCGCAGCGGCAAGCCGGTGCCGACGGA
>DQAA01000204.1:0-639 GCA_003523465.1 Pseudomonas sp. | reverse complement strand
ACGGCCATTCTCGAGGCCGCCGGACGGGTACGCCTGCTGGAGCGCCTGGAGCCGCTGATCCTCGATCGCCTGGAAGTCTGGCGGCGCAGCCAAGCGCTGGTATTGACCGCGCAGGAGCCACCGAAGGCATTGCTGCGCTGGGTCTACGACTTGCAGGAGGCCTTGTTGCCACTGGGCTTCACGGTCGATGCGCGGGAATTTCGCCCGCACCTGACCCTGATGCGCGATTTCCGCAACGAGGTCCCGGAGGCGATGCTGGCCCCGGAGTTTCGCTGGAACCCGCGTGAGTTCGTGCTCTACGAGTCGTCCAGGGGCCGCTACCTGCCCCTCGCGCAATGGCCATTGCTGGCGGGTTGAATNNGAATATCGCCAGAAGTTAGATCGTCGCCCCGGTCCGGTTCCTATACTCCAAGCAGCTCTGCCGAGGGGTGGCGATCGTGAACCGGCGTTCCCTGTGTGTTGTGTGGCTTGTGGCGTTGCTGTCGATCCTGTCCGGCTGCGGCTCGCGCAATCGCGTGCAGGAGGTGCCGCCCGCAGTGCTGTCGCCGGCGGCCTGGGCGCAAGTGGACCGGGAGATCGTCATGGCGTCGCGAGGCGCGGCGGGCTCGGCAGGGGACTACGCACGACGCTCGATGCGGG
>DQAA01000188.1:507-4402 GCA_003523465.1 Pseudomonas sp. | reverse complement strand
AGCCATCAATCCACCTGCGGCCGGTTCTGGCTGCGCTCGGCCTTGTAGCGCGCCGCGACCGCCGGGGCCGGTTTGGTGGCGCCGGTCTCCAGCCATTGGCGCATGCGGCTGGCATCGGCGAAGTGGGTGTATTTGCCGAAGGCATCGAGAATCACCATGGCCACCGGACGGTTGTCCATCTTCGTCAGCAGCACCAGGCAGTGGCGNNGTGGCCGGCATCGTTGGTGAAGCCGGTCTTGGTCAGCTTGATGTCCCAGTTCGGCTTGTTCACCAGATGGTCGGTGTTGCGAAAGCCCAAGGTGTAGTTGGGCTTGCGGAACGCCACGGTCTTCTCGCGGGTGGTGCTCAGCTCGCTCAGCAGCGGGTAGCTGCGCGCGGCCAGCAGCAGTTTGGTCAGGTCGCGGGCGGTGGAGACGTTGTTGGGCGAGAGGCCGGTCGGCTCGACGTAGCGGGTGCTCTTCATGCCCAGGGCCTTGGCCTTGGCGTTCATCGCCTTGATGAACGCGCCATAGCCGCCCGGATAGTGGTGGGCCAGGGTCGCCGCAGCGCGGTTTTCCGAGGACATCAGGGTGATCAGCAAGGTCTCCCGGCGGCTCAGCTCGCTGCCCAGGCGGACGCGGGAATACACGCCCTTCATTTCCTTGGTCTGGGCAATGGTCATGGTCAGCATTTCATCCATCGACTGCTTGGCGTCGAGCACCACCATGGCGGTCATCAGCTTGGTCACCGAGGCAATCGGGCGGACCATGTCGGGATGGCTGGAATAGAGCACCTGGTTGGTTTGCAGGTCGACCAGCATGGCGCTGCCGGAGGCCAGGTGAAGCTTGGAAGGGTCCCGCGGCGCCTGGGCGGTGGCGGTTTGGGCGACGGCGCTGGTGGTGACGCCGACGGTACCAGTGAGCAACAGCAGCAGACTGAGAATCGAAAGAGAGGTTTTCACGTAGGTGCTCACTAAAGAAGGGTATGTCGTTGGCAGTGCAAGGATTTTTATTTTTCTAAGTGCGACATTGTGGAGTATGGCCTAGAGCCTGTCGATTGCCGCCCGCGCCTTAGTCCGAATATGAATAATCTTTAATCGCTGCCCCGGCGGTTAACGCTAAAAAAGCCCCGAACCTCCCGTCCTACGGCGCTGCAATCATTCTGAACTTGTCCTGCGGGTTGCTTCTCCCTTGCATAGGTCACCACCATCTTGTGCAGGGGAATCTCCAATGGGTCGAATGCCAGAGCTGGGCGAAGTTGCGGCCAGTCCCGCAATGCGGACGGAGAGTTTTGAGTCACGGTATTTCGCATTGTTGCGCGGCGAAGAGCAGGGCAGTGCATCCTGGCTGGCCGGGCAACTGCGCCGCACCGATACGCTGGGCGATGACCTGCCGGCGTCCGCCGGGCAACTGGCCGCCTGGATCGAACAGCGCAGCGCCAGCGTCGCCCAGCGCTATGCCGATTACCTTCAGGAGCGCCGTGCCGGCGCGCCACGGCGCATGTTCAGCACCCGCGCCCATGCCTTGTATTTCCTCCAGCAGGTCACCCCGACCAAGGCCGTCGACGGTGCCTGGCTGTTCGGCGTGCTGCGTCATTGGGACGATCCGCGTTACCACGGTCTGATCCGCATCTACCTGGAAGAACTGGGCGATGGCGACCCCGCCTGCAACCATGTGGTGATCTACCGCCGCCTGCTCACCGAACAGGGCTGCCACGAGCCGGTGCCGCTGGCCGACGAGCGCTACCTGCAGGGTGCGTTGCAACTGGCCCTGGGTTTCAACAGCGAAGCGTTTTTCCCCGAGGTGCTGGGTTACAACCTTGGCTATGAACAACTGCCGTTGCACCTGCTGATCAGCAGTCATGAACTGGAAGAACTGGGCATCGACCCGCATTACTTCCGTCTCCACGTCACCATCGACAACGCCAGTACCGGCCACGCCAACAAGGCGCTGGAGGCGGTGCGGCAGTTCTGGCCGGAGCAGGGCGGCGAGGACTTCTACAAGCGCCTCGCCCGTGGCTATCGCCTCAATGACCTGGGCGCCGGTTCGGCGGATGTCGCGGCCGGGTTCGATCTGGAAAGCGAGTTGCTCGCGGCATTGGAGCGCAAGCGCACCTTCGCCCAGCACCTGCACTCCGACCGCTGCCGCTTCGACGGCCGCACGGTGAATGACTGGCTGTCCGCCGCCGGCAGCGTTCCGGCATTTCTCGAGGTGCTGCAGCGCCAGCGCTGGATCCTGCGTGACCGCGACCCTGCCGAGAGCCGTTTCTGGCAGTTGGTGGAAGGTCCGCGGGCGGCGATGTTCGGGGTCTTCAGCCCGTATGAAAAGCAGTTGCTGCACGACTGGATCGCCGGTGACTGGCAGACGCCGAAAACCCTCGCGATACCGGTGCTTTTCCCGGACACGGAACTGCCACCCCTTGCCAATGACCTGCCCATCACGCACCTGATCGGGGAGATGGCCGGTGATCGCCATGCCACCCCCCATGGCCTGGCCGNNCCCGCCGCTATATCCAGCTGACCGGACTGAAAGGAGGTCATTGCCATGCAGCTGACCGATGAGCAACGCCAGAGCGACGAGGCACTGCTGCACCTGGGCCGGCGCCTGCACGCCGATGGCTACCGCTTCACCTGCGTCACGCCGCTGACCCAGCAGCGTTACCAGCAGCTCGCCGGCAACCAGCCGGCGCCGACCCTGCGGGACGTGTTCGGCTGGAACCGGCCATTCGACGAGGCGCTGCTGTCGCCAGATGAATTGCTGCACATGCGCCAGGGTGGCATCGTCCGGCCCCATGAAGGGCTGTTGCGCAGCCAGGTGCGCTGGTCCAGCGTACGCGACCTGCTGCTGGTGCATTCGGGCTTTCCCACCGACACGGCGGACGCGGTGTTCTTCGGCCCGGACAGCTATCGCTTCGCCCATCTGATCGAGGCCCACCTGCAACACGATCCGGCGCCGATCCAGCACGCCGTGGAAATCGGCTGCGGCACCGGTATCGGCGCGTTGCTGATCGCCCGGGCGCGGCCCCATGCCCAGGTCAGCGCGCTGGATATCAACCCACTGGCGCTGCGTTATTCAGCGGTGAACGTGGCCCTGGCCGAGCTGGGCAATGTCTCGGTGGAGTACAGCGATGTGCTGGAAGGCATCACCGGGCAGTTCGACCTGATCGTCGCCAATCCGCCGTACATGCTCGATGCTCGTCAGCGCACCTACCGGCACGGCGGCGGGCGCCTGGGGGAGGGGTTGTCGCTACGCATGGTCCGCGAGTCGCTGGAGCGCCTGACCCTGGGTGGCAGCTTGCTGCTGTACACCGGCGTGGCCATGGTCGACGGTCGTGATCCGTTCCTCGATGCCCTGCGCGAGATGCTCGCCCAGCCGCAATGGGCCTGGTTCTACGAGGAGCTGGACCCGGACGTGTTCGGCGAGCAGTTGCAGGAGCCGGGCTACGAGCGGGTCGAGCGTATCGCCGCGGTAGCCCTGACCGTGACCCGGCGGGCCTGAACCATGGGCGAGCGCTGCACGTTCGGGATCGAGGAAGAGTATCTGCTGGTGGATCTGGACAGCGGCCGGTTGCTGGACGATCCGCCGTCCAGGGTCCTGGCGGTGTGTCGCGAGGTGCTGGGGGAGCATTTTGCCCCGGAGATGTTTCGCAGCCAGATCGAGCTGGTCTCGCCGGTGTTCGACAGCGTCGCCCAGGCGCGGGATTTCTTTGCTGCGCGGCGCGAGCACCTGGCCTTGCAGCTGTCCGCCGAGGGCGTCGGCCTGCTCAATGCCGGCAGTCATCCGCAGGGCGGCTGGGATCGCCAGCGGTCGACCGCCGAGGCCCATTATCGGCAGTTGTTCGAGGACTACCGGCAGGTGGCGCGGCGCAGCGTGGTGTGCGGGCTGCATGTACACGTCGGGGTGCCGGAGGACGTCGA
>DQAA01000188.1:0-496 GCA_003523465.1 Pseudomonas sp. | reverse complement strand
TGCTCAGCGCTTCGTCGCCGTTCTGGGAAGGCCAGGACAGCGGCTATTGCAGCTACCGACGGGTGCTGTGCGGCGAGTGGCCACGCATGGGCTTGCCGGAGCCGTTGGCCGATTGGGCGGCCTACCAGCGCTACCTGGCGTTTCTGCACGAAAGCGGCTCGCTGCGCCCGGATGCGGACTGCTGGTGGGCGTTGCGGCCGTCCTCGCGCTTTCCGACCCTGGAGTTGCGTATCGGCGATGCTTGTCCGCGGCTGGAAGACGGCTTGTGCATCGCTGTGCTGTTCCGGCAGATGGTCGAGTGGGCGGTGGGGCNNGACCAGCCGTCGCTGTGGCGCGAACAGGAAAACTACTGGCGGGCCATGCGCCTGGGGCGGCGCGGGCAGTACCTGGACGAAGACGGCGGCTCGCGTACGGCGCAGCAGTGGCTCGAGGAAACCGCCAACATCCTCCAGCCCGCTTGTGACGAGGCGCGCCAGGCGTTCAGCCGGGCCGGTTC
>DQAA01000190.1 GCA_003523465.1 Pseudomonas sp. | reverse complement strand
ACCGCGAGCAGGGTGTTCGGGCCCAGCGCTACGTCGAGGTTGCGGTCGGTGTGGGTCATGGGGCCTTCGGTCCAGTCCACGCCGGTGCCGGTGGCGCTTACCGAGACCCGTGTCGGCAGGCCGTCGCCAGCCACGGGCGAGGCCTGCATCTGCACCAGTTGCGCGCGAAAGCCGGGGGTAACGACGTTGGCCAGGTTGTTGGCCACCACCGCCTGCTGTTCCAGCGCCTGGTTGGCCCCGCTCATGGCGGTGAAGAGCATCCGGTCCATGGGTTCAGGATCCGATGTTCACGGCTTGTTGCAGCACTTCGCTCTGGGCGGTCACCGACTTGGCGTTGGCCTGGAAGTTGCGCTGGGCCACGATCAGGTTCACCAGCTCGGCGGTGAGGTCGACGTTGGAGTCCTCGGTGGTGCCGCTGAGGATCGACCCCAGCGAACCGCTGCTGGCCACGCCCAGCAGCGGCTGGCCGGACGAGCTGGTGGCCAGCCAGGTGTTGTTGCCGTTGGACTTCAGGCCGTTCTCGTTGGAGAAGGTCGCCAGCTGGATCTGCGCGATGTTCTGCGTCTGGTCGTTGGAATAGGTGGCGATCACCGTGCCGGTGTCGTCGATGGTGAAGCTGACCAGGCTGCCCGAGGTGTAGCCGTTCTGGTCGATGCTCGACACCGACGAATCGTTGCCGAACTGGGTGGTGCCGGTCAGGTCCAGGGCGATGGACATTTCCGCCGCGCCGTTGGCCGGGTCGTAGGTATAGGTACCGGTGGCGCCGCTGGTGATCAGGCCGCTGGTGCTGAAGGCCACGGTCTGGCTTTCGGCGAGCAGGTTGCCGTCGATGGCGGTGTGGACTTCCCAGCTGTTCTCCGCGGTCTTGGCGAAGTACAGGGTCGAGGTGTGGCTGATGCCCAGGGAGTCGTAGACCGTGGCGGTGGTCGAGTACGAGTAGGTGGATGCATCGGTGGCATCGAAGGTGCTGGTGATGATGTCTTCGCTGGCGTCGAGGTTCAGCTCTGCGTCCAGTTCGGTACTGGCGCTGGCCTGCATGCCGCTGGTGGGAATCTGGATCACGCCGTTGACGCCGAGCAACTGGTCGCCCGCCGAGTTCACCAGGTAGCCCTCGGTGGTCAGGGTCAGCTGGCCGTTGCGCGAATAGACGGTCTGGGTGCCGTTGGTGAAGGTGAAGAAACCATCGCCGTTGATCGCCAGGTCCAGGCTGTTGTCGGTGGTGGTCAGGCTGCCGGAGCCGAAGTTCTGCACCACGCCCGAGACCGTGGTCCCCAGGCCGACATCGGCGCCGGAATAGACATCGGCGAACTGCACCGTCGAGCTTTTGAAGCCCACGGTCTGCGAGTTGGAGATGTTGTTGCTGACCACGTTGAGATCGGTGGAGGCGGCGGACAGGCCGCTCAGCGCTTGGGAAAAGGCCATGGTAGTTCTCCTGTTGGGCGAGCGATGACGGGGTTCAGAGCACCAGCTTGATGTCGCTGAGGCCGACGTTGTCGTTGACCCCGCCGAGGTCGAGGGCCAGCTGGCTGCTGCTGTCGGTGGTCACGCCGGTGACCAGGGCGTATTTCAGGGCGGTTGCCGTCACCGCCGTGGAATCGCTGCTGGCGCTGACGCTGAAGCTGTAGCTGCCGTCGGCGGCGGTGCTGCCATCGTCCTGCACGCCATCCCAGTACAGGGCCTGGGTGCCGGCGCTCATGTCGCCGACATCGAGGGTGGCGACCACGCTGCCGCTGCTGTCCTTGACCGTGACGGTGACGCTGTCGGCATCGCTGCCCAGGGTCACGCCGAAGGTGGTGGCGACGCCGTCGGCGACCTGGATGCTGTTGCCTTCGATCAACACGCCATTGCCCACCAGCGCCGAGGCCTGCAGGGTTTCGGCGGCGCTGATCTGGCCGGAGATGCCTTCGAGGGTGGTGGTCACGTTCTCGATGCTGCTGATGGTGCTGATCTGCGCGAGCTGGGTGACCATCTCGCTGTTGTCCAGCGGGTCGGTCGGGTCCTGGTTCTGCAGCTGGGTGGTCAGCAGGGTGAGGAATTCGTCCTGCAGCGCATCGGCGCTGGAGCTGGAGCTTTCGCTGGTTTCGCTGCTGCTGTTCATGGTCGAGAGGACCGAACTTGCGATGGTGCTGGTCATGCTTATGCCTCGCCGAGGGTCAGGGTCTTGAGCATCAGCTCTTTGCTGGCGGACATGACTTCGACGTTGGCCTGGTAGGAGCGCGAGGCCGAGATCATGTTGACCATTTCGCCCACCGGTTCGACGTTGGGCATGTTCACGTAGCCCGAGGCGTCGGCCAGGGGGTCGCCGGGGCGGTATTCCTGACGCAGCGGCGACTCGTCCTCGGTCACCCGGCTGACCCGCACCCCGCCGAGGTCCGAGCCGTCCTGGTACTGGGTTTCGAAGACCACCTGGCGCGCCCGGTAGGCCTCGCTGTCCGGGCCGCTGGTGGTGTCGGCGTTGGCCAGGTTGCTGGCGGTCACGTTCATGCGCTGGGACTGGGCGCTGAGCGCCGAGCCGGCGATTTCGAAAATGCTGAACATCGACATGCGGGGATCCCCAGGGGTCATTCGGACTGCATCGCGGTCTTGAGCGACTGCAGGCGGTTGGTCAGGAAGGTCAGGCTGGCCTGGTAGCGCACGCTGTTGTCGGCGAACTGGGCGCGCTCGCGGTCCATGTCGACGGTGTTGCCGTCGAGGCTGGGCTGGTCCGGCACGCGGTACAGCAACTCGCGGGACGAAGCGGCACTGCTGGCGGCGCGCAGATGACGGTCCGAAGTGGTAGCCAGGGACATGCCGCGGCTGATCCGGTCTCCGTTCAGCGAACTGGCCAGTTCGGCGGCGAAATCGAAATCCCGCGCGCGAAATTCCGGTGTGTCGGCGTTGGCGATGTTGTTCGCCAGCACCTGCTGACGCTCGGCCCGCAAGCTCATGGCGTCCTGTTGGAAACGCAGCTCGTTGTCGAGTTTGTCGATCATGCCGGCGGCTCCGTGCGTCAGTTGAACGGCCAGCAGAGTAGTGGCGGGCGGCGCCCGGCAAAGGCAGGAACAGACCGCCTTTTGTCGAGCAATTCGAGCTTTGCCCACCCGCCGGGCTGCCTAGAATGCTGCTCGTGAAACGCCTGGCGAGGAGTCGCGGGAAATGAATGA
>DQAA01000189.1 GCA_003523465.1 Pseudomonas sp. | reverse complement strand
CGGGCGCATCAGCCGTCTGCCGGCAGACCCGGCCAACCCTGCCGCCTACCTGCCCGGCGAAACCCTCGCCCAGGGCTTTCGCGCCATGAACATGCAGGCCCGCATGTTGCGCGACGAAATCATGGGCCTGTCGGACATCGCCTGCGGCGACGGGCGCTGCCTGGTCAGCCAGACCGACTACGTCGAAGGCTCCAAACTGCTCGACCTGCAATACGGCCCACCCGAGCCTGTGTGTCACAGCCAGGGCAACCTCAATGCCCTGTGCTATCACCCGACCCGGCGCAGTTGGCTGGCGGTCAAGCCCGATACCAACGAACTGGTGGAGTTTCGTCCCGGCGAGGCAGAGCGCGTCCTGGTCAACCTGCCCGACCTTGAACGGGACCAGGAAGCCGTGCCCGTCACCCTGGTCTACGAGCCGGCGACCGACGCCGTGCTGATCAGCCTGTTCTCCGGAGAGCTGCACAGCGACCCGGCGCGCAAGGGCTTCGACTTTGCCGACAAGGCCGGCCAGGTGATCCGCGTCTGGCCGGACAGCGGTCGTATCGAACTGCTGATCGCCGACCTGCAACTGCCCACCGGCCTGGCGGTTGATGCCAAGGGCAACGTACTGGTCCTGGAACTGTGCGACAGCCTGCAGCAACCACTCACTGCCGACTGGAACGGCGAAGTCCTGCACGGCGGGTTCACTCGGTTCAGCGGGCGGCTGCTGTGCTGCGACCTGCAGAATGGCGAGGTGACCGTGCTGGCTCGCGGGCTGGATACGCCGTCGAACCTGTGCCTGGTCGAGGGGGCGGTGGTGGTCAGCGAGGGCATGGGGTTGGTGGGGCGGCTGTTGCCTGCGCCGGATGGAAATGCAGTGGCGCTGGAAGGGAGGTTGCGTCGGGTGGTGCTATGAAAGAAAACAAGCCAATAACGACTTTTACCTATCACTTTTGCTGAGAAAGGGCATGGTTGCGCAAGTCGCTTGAGGCGTTATCTGACCAATTCGGAGCGGCGGTGGCGGACATCGACCACTGCCACATCACAGACGAGAAAAGCCGGCCGTGCTCGCTCTTTGATAAGTGCGAGTCCGCCGCACCTGGAAAAATACAAGGCTTTAAGAGTCCTTGGATTTGAATAAATTTTTTCGATGCCATAAGAGATAGGGCAAGTGTTGCTCAACCACAGGGATAGTCATGTCCTCATGAGAGCCCAGTGTTTCCCGCACGGATACCGAAAGCCGCGGGGAGATCATGATTTTTCCCTGATCACTGAAAGAAATAAGGCCCTTGTCGAATAGCGCATCGAAGTTGGGAGATAGCAACAGGCCATTGAAAACGTCGAGACGCTCTACGTTATCGCTGACACGCCACGGTTTTATATGAGATGCGCGGAGAATACCTTCGTAACTGCACCCCGTTACCATGCAGTCTTTCCATTTTGAAACGAGATTTCTGCGAAAGGCCCCCTGCCCGATCCGCGCGTCGATCAGTTGCTTCTTGGTTGTTTCACTCAATGATGGATCAGCTTTGATTTCTACTTCGGTTTGGTCAGAAAGCAGCTTGGATGTTTCGGAAGTTACCCAATATTTACGGGCAACGCCGAATGTTCCGGTTCGTGAGGGTGTGACACCGACGGATGCACAGAAATGCTGGTACATCACCTCCAGCGCTTCGTCCTCGACAGGTGAGCAGCCATAAATGTCGCTCAACGCGACATTGGTTACGCGTCCATCCTTGCTGCGATTGGCTGCATGCAATTCCGTGCTATTGGCGACATAGCCAATAAACCGTGACGGCGCGAATGCCAATCCGTTGTCGTTGATGTAGGGAAGGAAACAGGTTCCGCGCTTGATCAGGGAACGATATGCAGCCTGATCTACCGAGGTTCCTTTTCTGCCTCGTTCCAGCTCGCGGATATTTTTCTCGACCTGTTTATGGGTACTTACGACATCCATATGTCACCTCGTAATGCTTATGACGACTTCTCGTTCTAACCAATGCCCGCCCAGGACAAGGCAAATAGCCACTAGCCTATCAGAGATTTTGTCTATCGCTTTGCTGAAGCTCAATATCCACCCTTGCCAGATTCCTCATCCTCGACTTTTCTCAATCTTCCCGAAATAGCGCTCAACCAGGAGGTGGACCCATGGCAACCATGAGAGCAGCCGTTTTCGTCGAACCCGGCCGGATCGAACTGGCGGACAAACCCATACCCGAGGTCGGCCCGACCGATGCGCTGATCCGCATTACCACCACGACCATCTGCGGCACCGACGTGCATATCCTCAAGGGCGAATACCCCATCGCCCGGGGCCTGACCGTGGGTCACGAGCCGGTCGGGGTGATCGAGAAACTCGGCAGCGCGGTGAAGGGCTACCAGGAAGGCCAGCGGGTGATCGCCGGGGCGATCTGTCCGAATTTCAATTCCTATGCCGCCCAGGATGGCGTGGCCTCCCAGGATGGCAGCTACCTGCAGGCCTCCGGGCGCTGCGAGTGCCATGGCTACAAGGCCACCGCCGGCTGGCGCTTCGGCAACCTGATCGATGGCACCCAGGCCGAGTACGTGCTGGTGCCATACGCCGACTTCAACCTGCTGAAACTGCCGGACCGCGACAAGGCCATGGAGAAGATCCGCGACCTCACCTGCCTGTCCGACATCCTGCCGACCGGTTATCACGGCGCGGTGACTGCCGGGGTTGGTCCGGGCAGTACCGTGTATGTGGCCGGTGCCGGTCCTGTCGGTCTGGCCGCCGCTGCCTCGGCGCGCCTGCTGGGTGCGGCCTGCGTCATCGTCGGTGACCTCAACCCGGCGCGCCTGGCTCACGCCAAGGCCCAGGGTTTCGAAGTAGTCGACCTGTCCAAGGACACGCCGCTGCACGAGCAGATCATCGACATCCTGGGTGAGCCGGAAGTGGATTGCGCCGTCGACGCTGTCGGCTTCGAGGCCCGTGGCCATGGCCACGAAGGTGCCAAGCACGAGGCGCCGGCCACCGTGCTCAACTCGCTGATGCAGGTCACCCGCGTGGCCGGCAAGATCGGTATCCCGGGCCTGTACGTGACCGAAGACCCGGGTGCGGTGGATGCTGCGGCGAAGGTCGGTGCCCTGAGCATCCGCTTCGGCCTGGGCTGGGCCAAGTCCCACAGCTTCCACACTGGCCAGACCCCGGTAATGAAGTACAACCGCGCGCTGATGCAGGCCATCATGTGGGACCGCATCAACATCGCCGAGGTGGTCGGGGTGCAGGTGATCAGCCTGGACCAGGCGCCGGAAGGCTATGGCGAGTTCGATGCCGGTGTGCCGAAGAAATTCGTGATCGACCCGCACAAGATGTTCAGTGCGGCGTAAGCGGAAATGAAGAAGGGGCCTGGCAAGGCCCTTCTTTTTGTGTTGTCAGAGCCGGCCTCATCGCTGGCAACGCCAGCTCCCACAGGGGTCTGGGCTGCGCCCCAAATGTTGNNCGGCGATGAGGCCAGCAGCAACACCATCACTCGACGAGTTTTGGCAGGCACTCATCCAGCCGCTTGTACAGCGCACTCTCTTGCGGCCAGTTCCTCAGCAACCGCGCCCGATCCTTGGCGAAGGCCGGGGCGAAGCTCAGCTGGGTCGCATGCTGGCTCATGGCATCGAGATCGATCAGCGCCCATTGGCCGTCCTGCCAGAACAGGTTGTAGGCCTTGAGATCACCGTGGCTGATGCGCTCGTGGATCAACTGCGCCAGCAACTGCTGCAACGCCGCCAGTTGTTCTTCCGGGACATCACCGCTTTCGACATAAGGCGCAAAGGCCGCCATCAAATCCGGTCCATCAAGCAACTCGGTCACCAGGTACGCCTTGCCACGCAGCCCCAGGGTGCGGGTCTCCAGCACCGCCAGTGGCTTGGGCGTGGCGAAGCCGAGGAAGTCCAGGCGATGCCCTTCGATCCATGAATGCCAGGCCCGGCTCGGGCGCCAGAAGCGCTTGAACCAGTGCGCGGTGTTCTTGATGTTGTAGCGCTTGATCACCAGCGGCCGGCCCTGGACCTCGACCCGCGCCACGCTG